>NZ_JASAUT010000047.1:0-61697 GCF_029952935.1 Bradyrhizobium sp. Mp19
CCTACCCCACTCACCGCAGTGCCAAGTCCGCGGCTACACTATGGGTAGCAAGTGCCAGGGCGACCCGAGTGGAGGGGTTTCTCCCGCCCAAAGAGGGCCGCTTCGCGAGAAGCGGGTCTGCACAAGCGCGTCCAGCGTTGTCCAACGTCGGCAAATGAGCAAAGCGCGGAAGACCGGGGAGACCGCTCGGGTCGGCATCGGCGCTAGCCGGCGCTTTACCCTGGCGCGCGCGAGGGACGGCGTCCCTTAGCTCTCGACAATGAGAATGCTGAGCAACCTGGAAGAAATGAAATCAAGCCAGGAGTGACAAGATCAAGAAGGCAGCCGCCGACAGGGCAGTGATAGCGACGCGGGCATGCAATGACCGCGGGCACCGAGGCGACTGCAGTCGAAAGACCGGTTAACTAGGCACCCGAACGCGGGACAGTGATAACGACGCCGGCATGCAATGACGGCGGGGCCCGCGGGCGAGTGCCTCCGGCGAGCGACTCATTATATCTATCTCTGCTTGCGCGAGGGATCGCGGCCGAACGGCCGAGATGCCATGCGGCTCGGTTGACCAGAGCCCGGTGCGGCGATAGCCGCGCGCGCACCCAAATTGGAGTCAGTTGGACAGCGGCGGTGAGAGTGCGATGATCCGAGATCACCATCGCCGGCCTTCGAAAGATTTCGCCGCATCTCAAGACAATGTGAGCCGTCTGATTGCGCTTGATTGCATTTGCGCAATCGCATTCCCACAAGGCGGCAGCTTGACCTCAATGCCGCTGCTTGCAGTTGCGCCAACTGATGAAACTGCGAAGGTCGTTCTCTCCTTGGTATCAGTCGCACCCTTGGATCTGTTCGATGGAGTCCGATAGGAAGAATATTGGCCAGCGTCTTGTGGCACGCGAACAGGCTGCATCCTATTGCAGCTTATCCGTCAGTGCTTTTTCCAGGTGGGTGAAGATCGGGATACTGCCCCCTGCTCTTTCCGGCACATCGCGGTGGGACTTGAAAGCAATCGACCACGCGCTAGACTCTCTGAGCAGGCTACCCGCATCCGAAACTTTCGACGTTGCGAGTTCTGCCCTGGACGAGTGGAGAGCGAAGCGTGCGCGTCAATCTGAAAGGCATACATAGAGTCACGCGACGGCTCGCGAATGGCGATGTACGCGTCCACTACTACGCGTGGCGCGGTGGCCCGGCGATCGAGGCCGAGCCAAACACGCCCGAGTTCTTGCTCGCATATAATGAGGCGCACGCAAGTCTGCGGCAGCCTCGTGCCGGCACATTCATGACGATCATCGCCCAATATAAGGCTGCGCCGGAATTCACCGGCCTCGCCGCATCTAGCCGCCGCTCGTATCTGGCCTATCTCAAGCTCATCGAGAATGAATTCGGTGACCTGCCCTTGGCAGCGCTCACTGATCGTCGGGTCCGCGGCGATTTCAAGAGCTGGCGGGATTCATTCGCCGAGACGCCTCGCAAGGCCGACTACGCCTGGACGACGCTGGCGCGGATCATGTCGTTCGCAAAGGACCGCGGCATCATCGCAACCAACCCATGCGAGCGCGGTGGCCGCCTCTATGCGGCCGATCGAAGGGACAATATATGGGGCGAGCAACAGATTGCAGCCATCCTCGAGACCGCCAGCGCTGAGATCAAATTTGCCGTCATGTTGGCTCTCTGGACCGGTCAGCGGCAAGGCGATCTCCTGCGGCTGCCGTGGTCAGCGTATGACGGTTCCCATATCAGGCTGCGCCAATCGAAGACTGGCCGCCGGATCGCGATGCCTGCGGGGGCTCCGCTCAAAGCCGTCCTGGACAAGGCCGAGCGGCGAAGCCCCCTCATTCTGACCAACTCGTATAGCCGCCCCTGGACGTCCGACGGCTTTCGGACGTCGTGGTCGAAGGCCTGCGACCGGGCAGGGATCGAAGACCTTACCTTCCACGACCTCAGGGGAACCGCCGTGGTCAGGCTGGCCGTCGCCGGCGCGACCGTGCCGCAGATCGCGACCTTTACCGGCCACAGCCTGAAGGATGTGGAGGCTATTCTCGACGCGCATTACCTCGGCCGCGATATTCAGCTGGCTGAGGCAGCCGTGCTGAAGCTCGAAGCGAGAACAAAACTGTAAACGGGGGTGTAAACGGCGAGAGATCGCAAACTGATCAAGACATCTAAGTCATTGAAAAGCTTGGTGGGCGCACCAGGGCTCGAACCTGGGACCCGCTGATTAAGAGTCAGCTGCTCTACCAACTGAGCTATGCGCCCGGAACTTGTCCGGAAATGACCCTCGCAAGAGAGCGGTCGTTTAGCAAAGCGATTCCCCGATGTCCAGCAAGCTCGAGCAAGTTTTCCCGACTTTCTGACAACCGAAAGGCCGCCGGAATCCGGCGGTCTTTCATAGGCTTGGCGAGGGCGGCGGCGGACGGCGCTCAGAGGCGGCCGGAGCGCTCCTGATCGGGGCCATCGTCGCGGTCGCAACGGTCGTGATCGAAGCCGCGGCCGCCGCGCTCCCAGCGGTCCATGCCGCGCTCGAGGCGGTGGCGGCGCCAGCCCTCGGCACCGAATCCGCGCCCTTCCATATGGGTCAGCAAGCTCAGCCGCCGCTTCTGGTTGTCGTCGAGCGTCTTGTAGAGCGGGTCGGCGGCGTCGGCGATCTTCTTCAGCGACGTCGCGGTCGCCGCCATGTTGTCCGCGCGCTCGCGCAGGCGGGCGACCGGATCGTCCGGCTTCTGCGCGTTGTCCGAATCGGTCTTCTCGGCGGCCATCCGCGCATTGGCGCGATCGAGCCGCAGCTTGGCGAAGTCGCGCACCGCGGCCTCGACCGGCGGCCACAGCTTCTCCTGATCGGCGTTGAGCTTCAGCCCGGCGTGGACGGCGGCGATCCGCGCGTCGAGGAAGGCGGCCCGATCCTCGGGGCTCATCCGCATATGGCTGTGGAACCAGGGACGATGCTGGGCATAGACCGCGGTCGAACCGGCAATCGTGAGCGCCGCGATACCGGCGAGCAGAGCTTTCTTCATAAGAACCTCCTTTGAAGGTTGCTCGAAGATGATGCCGCCCGCCCGCGCCTTCAACTTACGGATTGGACAGAGAGAGCTCTGTTACCAAGATGTAATCCGCTTTCATTGCATTGCAGAAACATCCAAAGCGCGAGGTCGCGCCCTGGATTTCTGTTGTTTGCGCTAGATCATTCCGAGCAGACGCGGCAGCCACAGCGATATCTCCGGCACGTAGGTGATCAGGCCGAGGAACACCAGCATCGCGCACAGCCACGGCAGGACCGAGATGGTGATCTCGCTGATGCCCATTTTGGCGATACTGCTCGCAATGTAGAGGTTGAGCCCGACCGGCGGATGGCACAGTCCGACCTCGGTGTTGACGATCATCAGGATGCCGAGATGCACCGGGTGCACGCCGAGCTTGGTCGCCAGCGGAAACAGGATCGGCGCCATGATCAAGAGGATCGACGACGGGTCCATCACGTTGCCGGCGAGCAGCAGGATGACGTTGACGACGAGCAGGAACATCCAGACCGAGAAGTTCTTGTCGATGATCCAGGCCGCCATCTCCTGCGGGATCTGCTCGTGCGTCATCAGGAACGAGAACAGCACCGCGTTGGTGATGATGTAGAGCAGCATCGAGCTCATGCTCGCCGCCTGCAGCAGCACCTTCGGCACCTCGGAGAGCTTCAGCTCCTTGTAGACGAATACGGTGATGAAGAAGGCGTAGGTCGCGGCGACCGCGGCCGCTTCGGTCGGCGTGAAGATGCCGCCATAGATGCCGCCGAGCACGATCGCGATCAGCAGCAGGCCCCAGATGCTTTCGCGGAACGCCGTGAACTGCTGGCCGATGGTCGCGCGCGGCATCTTCGGATAACCGTTGCGCCGCGCGACGAAGAAGGTCACCGCAGCCAGCATCAGCGCGAGCACGACGCCCGGCACGATGCCGGCCATGAACAGCGCGCCGATCGAGGTGTTGGTGGAAACGCCGTACAGCACCAGGATGATCGAGGGCGGCACCAGGATGCCGAGCGCACCCGAGGTCGAGATCACGCCGACGCCGAAACGCTTCGGATAGCCGTGATCGACCATCGCCGGCATCATGATCGAGCCGATCGCGACCACGGTGGCGACGCTCGAGCCCGAGATCGCCGCAAACATCGCGCAGGCCGCGACGCCGGCGAGGCCAAGGCCGCCGGGCAGATGCCCGACCAGTGAGGTCGTGAACGCGATCATGCGCCGCGCGACGCCGCCGCGGGTCAGGAAGGTGCCGGCCAGGATGAAGAACGGGATCGCCATGATGCCGAAATTGTCGAGGCCCGAAAATAGCTTCAGGCCGACGCTCTCGATCGGCACCTCGGTCATGGTGAACAGGAAGGTGAGCACGGTCAGGCCGAGCGAGATCGAGATCGGCATGCCCGTCAGCATCAGGGCAAACAGCAGTCCGAAAATAAGTGCGGCGCTCATCACGCTTCTCCAAGCGCGGCGGGCGCGGTCTTGCTGGTCTCGACGCCATCGACATGGGAGGCGTCATGGTGCGGCAGGGCGTCGGTCCACCAGTAGTTCCAGCACACCTGCAGGAAGCGGAAGCACATCAGGTAGGAGCCGAGCGGGATGCAGGCGTAGACGATCCAGCTCGGGATCTCGAGATCCGGCGAGACCTGGTCGGTATGCATCAATTCGAACACGAATTTGGCGCCCATGGTGCCGACGATCCCGGTGAACAGCGCGCCGCCGAGCAGGCCGAAGATGATGGTGCGCTTGCGCCAGAAATCGTTGAGGCGGTTGATCAGGACGTCGACGCCGACATGGACGCCGGCGCGCACGCCATAAGCGGCGCCGAACTTCGCCATCCAGATGAACATGTAGATGCAGAGTTCCTGCGACCAGGCGAGATTGATGCCGAACAGGTACGGATAGAGCACGGGAACGTCGACCAGAAAACGGTGCACGACCGTGACGAAGGTCAGCAGCGTCGCGGCCCCCATCAGGCTCGCGATGATGATTTCCTCGAGCCGGTCCAGAATTTTAAGCAGCATTGATCTCCCCTGTCATGGCCTGATGCGGCAACCGGCCACGGCACCCAAGCCGCGACCTCGCGCGGCCGCGGCGTTCACTATGTTTGCGGTTCAAGTCCCGCGTGACTGTTGCTATCGATCGGAGCTGCCTCCGATCCACCTCGCCCCGCGTGCGGGGAGAGGTCGAAATTCAAGCGCAGCTTGAATTTCGGGTGAGGGGGAGCTTCCGCGAGCGCATCTGGAGCCGCGTTCGCGGAGAAGGCCCCTCACCCCAACCTTCTCCCCGCAAGAACGGGGAGAGGGAGCTCTTCTGGCATCGCCTCAGCGGCGTAGCATCGCGCCTCAGTTCATCGGGCTGCGGCCGGTTTCCTTGAGGAATTCGTCGATCAGCGGCTGGCCGACGCGCGAGGCGACGTCCTTATAGACCGGCATCATTGCCTTGCGCATCGCCTCGTCCTGCTCCGGCGTCAACGCGACGATCTCGGTCTTGCCGGCCTTCTTGATCTCGGCGAGCGCGTCGTCGTTCTCCTTGGCCGACTGGCTGTTGCCGAACTCGGTGGCTTCCTTCATCGCCTTGGAGAGCTGCTCGCGGATATCGGCCGGCAGGCCGTCCCAGAACTTCTTGTTCACGACCACGACGTAGCCGATGTAGCCGTGATTGGTGACGGTGGCGTACTTCTGCACCTCATGCATTTTCTGGGTGTAGATGTTCGACCAGGTGTTCTCCTGGCCGTCGACCACGCCGGTCTGCAGCGCCTGGTAGACGTCAGAGAATGCCATCACCTGCGGGATCGCGCCGAGTGCGCGGAACTGGGCTTCCAGCACCTTCGACGACTGGATGCGGAACTTGAGCCCCTTGTAGTCGGCGGGCGCGACCAGCTTCTTGTTCGCGCTCATCTGCTTGAAGCCGTTGTCCCAGTAGGCGAGACCGGTCATGCCCTTGGAATCCAGCTTCTTGAGCAGCTGGGCGCCGAGCGGCCCGTCGGTGACCTTCCGCAGCGACTTCAGGTCGGGCAGGATGTAGGGCAGATCGAAGACTTCGAATTCCTTGATGCCGATCGGGCCGAACTTCGAGTTCGACGGCGCCAGCATCTGCACGGCGCCGAGCTGCAGCGCCTCGAGCTCTTCCTTGTCCTTGTAAAGCGTCGAGTTCGGGTAGACCTCGACCTTCACCTTGCCGCCGGTGTACTTCTCGGCGAGTTCCTTGAACTTGTCGGCCGCCTTGCCCTTCGGCGTATCCGACGCCACCACGTGGCTGAATTTGAGAACGATCGGCGACTGCGCCGCCGCAGGCCCGACAAAGGTCAAAGCCGCGATCGACGCCGCAGCCAATATGAGTTTACGCATGTTTCCTCCCGCGTAATTGCGGAGCGCGAATACCGGCCCCGAGACATCCGGTCGCACCATTACAGACAAGCAAAGACGATTGCCATTGCCCCTTTAGCAGGGGCCAATTGCACCATTGCTGCACTGCAAAATTCGATACGGCGGTATCCCCTTCGGCTCTTGCGACCGTTCAATGACACCGCCCGCACGCTGTGCCCGGCCACGGCAATGAGGTCAATGCGAGGTTTGGCAATGGCGGGTTCGCCGGGCGCGAATGCTGCGCGTTTCTTGCCGGCTGTCGTCCCTGCGAAAGCAGAGATGGGTCGAGATGCGGTGGACGCCGATTGCGCAACTGACGAGTGCGCATGAAGCGGACGGTGAAGTCGTGTGGTCCTGACGCCCTAGCGGCAGGTGTCCTCTCGCAAGGTGCGAAAGTGCTTTGCGAAGGCGGTGACAAGCAAGCCCAGTCTCGCCGGGGAGAGCACGTATAAGCCGAAACCCATCGCGCAGGGAAAGCCGGATTGCTCCGGTTACACCTGTGGTCCTACCCCCGAGCTTTCTACCCATTGCTCGGGGCCCATGGGTGCGATCGGCACCCGGCTTTCCCTGCGCCCTCTGCTTGAGGTGAGGGCGGAACAAGATGCAAAGCTCGGACGCCATGCGCCGCGAGAGTGCGGAAGCATGAGCCACACGTCGTCCAACACATTCAGTGTCGTCCTGGCGAAAGCCAGGACCCATTACCCCCAAATGAGATTTGTTGCGCGATGCTAGGGCCACGACCTCGTCCACAATCAAATGCGGTGGTTATGAGTCCTGGCTTTCGCCAGGACGACAACGAAGAGTCCCATCTGCAACATTTGCCGCGGCGTATGGACACGTTCGTGACGACCGCGAAGCGCCCCTCGATCGGGTGAGACGGGGCAAACCATACACTGAGTTCCACTTCGGATAAAGCGAAATATTTTTGCTGCGGGGGCTTGCGCCGTCGGGCGAATCAGTGGCAGCGGCCCTCCCCGCTCCGTTCGTCATTGCGGGCGACGCATCAGCATCCAATGTCGCCTCGCGGCGCGGACGGAATCCGGTCGATCAGACATCATTCCTTCCGCAGGATCTTATCCATGGCCTTTCCTCGTGCCAGCTCATCGATCAGTCTATCCAGGTAGCGAATTTCCCGCATGGTCGGCTCTTTGATTTCCTCCACCCTGACACCGCACACCACGCCCTTGATCGAGGCCCGAGAAGGATTCATTTCAGGCGCCTTTGCGAAGAACGTTTCGAAGTCGGTTTGTTTTTCCAACTGAGCTTCCAGCTCCTTCGGACCGTAGCCGGTCAACCAGGAGATCACCTGATCGACCTCCGCTTTGGTGCGTCCCTTCTTCTCCGCTTTCGCGACGTAGAGCGGGTAGACGCTTGCGAAGCTCGTTGTATAGATCCGATGCTTGGCCATGAATTGCTCCGAATGTTCGTATTCCGTGGTCTCGACGAGGAAATATTAGTCCTGGGTTGAACCGGCTTCGCCAATCCGAAGTGTCGCATGTGGCTGAGGGCATGGCGATGGCCTGTGCCTCCCGTTTCGTCCCCAGCGCTCGCCTGCGGCGGTGCGCATGCGTTGGCAGCAATCGCTCTACAGCGACGGCAACCGCTCTGGGGCAGCGCCACACCTGATCCGCTAGATCATCACCATGTCCAATCCACGGGCGGAAACAAGGCACCGCCCGCCGGGATCGAACACCAGGATCGAACGCAGGAGTTTGCAACGATGAACCAGATGATCCGCAATACTCAGGAGACAAGCATGAACCGCGACAATGTCTCGCACACCAGCCGACCGGGGCCTAGCGAACTGGTGCCGTCGCGCTACGCGCTGAAGATCGGCGAGATCGACGTGCTGGTGATCAGCGACGGGGTGCTGCCGCTGCCAACCAAGATGCTGGCGCACAATGCCGAGCCGGCCGTCCGCGCAGCCTGGCTGGACGACATGTTCCTGCCGCCGGACGCGTTCGACTGGGCGCTGAACGTGGTCGTGGTACGAAGCGGCGGGAAAACCATCCTCGTCGACGCCGGGCTGGGGTCGGACCCGGACCTGCACCTGCCGAAGGCCGGGCAGACGGTCAAGCGACTGGAGGCCGCCGGCATCGATCTCGGGTCCGTCACCGACGTGGTGCTAACCCACATGCACATGGACCATGTGGGCGGGCTGCTCGTCGAGGGCGTGAAGGAGCGGCTGCGTCCGGACCTGCGGATCCATGTGGCGGCTGCCGAAGTCAAGTTCTGGGAGGCGCCCGATTTCTCCCGCGTTTCGATGCCGCCGGGATTCCCGGACGCGCTTCGTGCGACCGCCAAGCGGTTCAGGAAAGAGTACCAGAGCCAGTTGCGGCTGTTCGACGAGGAGCACGAGGTGGCGCCCGGAGTGGTCGTCCGTCGCAGCGGTGGCCATACCCCCGGTCACAGCGTGGTTCGCCTGGCGTCCGGCGGCGACCGGCTGACATTCGCCGGTGACCTCGTGTTCGCGGTCGGCTTCGAGCACCCCGAATGGCACAACGGCTTCGAGCACGACCCCGAGGAGGCAGCCCGCGCCCGGATCAGTCTGCTGCGGGAGCTGGCGGCCAACCGCGAGCTGCTGGTGGCCACGCATATGCCGTTCCCGTCCGTTGGGCATGTCGCGGTCGAGGGTGACGCCTTCCGTTGGGTGCCGGTGTTCTGGGACTACTGAGACCCTGTCGAGTTAGAGCCGAACCGGGGCGCGTACTCATATCGATCATGGGTGCGCGCCCCGGCTTCCGCGCGGCCCTTCTGAGCAAAGGTCGGCTACGGGCCACAAGCGGTCATTCAAGCCGGTCGAGAGCGAATTAGCTTGCCTTGCTTTGAGTCCTTTTGCACTCTCAGGCAAGGAGGCCGATGCATGAAGATAATGACCGTCGCGTGCGCTCTCGGAGCGGCCCTCGTGCTGTGCAACCTCGGGACGTCTGGTGCTGAAGCCCGGGCGCGGAAGGCACAAGTCGTTCATGAACCAAGGAGGGTCATTATCCCGACGCCGGTGATAAGGCCAACTCCGTGGGATTATTATATTGTTCCACGATATCAATATCGCCCTGAAGACGACCGGGTCGATCCATACGCCCCGCCCCTGGTATCGTCGTGGCGCCTCTATGAGGCGTGGCGGTGGCCATACTGGTGGTGAACGGCGATCGCGCCAAACAGATCGTATTCCGAGTGGTGATTGTCCCCTGACGGACGGGGACTAGCTGTGAAGTTGCGCGTTGAGGCCGTCCCAATTTGGCGTACGTCTGGTTGCCTCGAGAGCGCCGCTCTGGGAATTCCGACGAAACAGCAGGCCCTTCTGGCCCGAGAGTTCCTTGGCTTTCAGCACTCGGCCATCTTCCAAAAGGATGCGCGCGCCTGCCGTGACATAACAGCCCGCTTCGACGATACAATCGTCACCCAATGAAATGCCGATACCGGCGTTGGCTCCGATCAGGCAGCGCTCGCCAACTGTAATCCTCTCTTTCCCTCCTCCGGACAGAGTGCCCATGATCGACGCTCCGCCACCAACGTCGCTGCCACTTCCGACAACCACACCGGCGCTGATCCGGCCTTCGACCATGCAGGGACCGAGCGTACCCGCGTTGAAATTGCAAAAGCCTTCATGCATGACGGTTGTGCCCGGAGCCAGGTAGGCCCCGAGCCTTACGCGATCCGCATCTGCAATTCTCACCTCCGCAGGCGTCACATAATCGGTCATGCGCGGAAACTTATCCACACCTGTCACCTCAAACGCGAGGCCACGCTTTCGTGCTTCCATTCGCGCGTCCGGTACACGAGAGCACTCACAGGGACCGAAGGTCGTCCAGGCAACGTTAGGTAAAAGACCGAAAACTCCCTCGAGGTTCAGGCAATTCGGCTGGACGAGCCGGTGGCTCAGCAGATGGAGTCGAAGATACGCGTCGTGCACGTCAGTCGGCGCAGATGCAAGGGAGCCGATTTCCGTACGGATCGGAACGATGTCGACATTGCGAATGTCGTCGTGTCGCGCATATCCGTCCGCCGACTCGCCCAACGATCTCCTGACCTCGTCGCTCGCCAGCCGCACCGTTGCCGCCTTGTCGGCCTCTACAACCAGGCGCAGCTGAAGAAACCAGGAATCCAGCACGCGACCGTCAGCGGCAATCGTCGCAAATCCCTCGCCTCTCGCGCCCCTCAGTTCCATCGCCATTCGAATGTCTCACACTACGATCCTGTACGTCATGCATACGCGAGTTTTCGTGGAAATGGCAACTTCCGGACCCTCAAACACGTCCGCTTTGGGGCAACGGGCGACATGGGTCCACGCCGCAGCGACGCCCGCTCTTATGTTCTGAGCGGATGCCGATCGACGGTGCTTGCGGTGCTGTGTCGGGCGAGCAAGTAGCCGGGTCGGCCGGCTCGCCCTCCACGCTTCGTCCCCGGACGGCTACTCCGCCGCGGTCCGGATATCGATCTTGTCGGCGCGGACCGCGCAGAACTTGAACTCCGGAATCTTGCCGAACGGATCGAGCGCCGGGTTGGTCAACAGGTTCGCCGCCGCCTCCGCGTAGCAGAACGGCATGAAGACCATGTTCTCGGGCACGTCGCGGTCGGCGCGCACCTTGACCTCGACCGCGCCGCGGCGCGTCTCGAGCCGGATGAAGTCGCCGGGCGCGAGTCCCTTCTTGCGCATGTCCTTCGGGGTCATGAACGCGACCGCTTCGGGCTCGATCTGGTCCAGCACCTGGGCACGGCGCGTCATCGAGCCGGTGTGCCAATGTTCGAGCACGCGGCCGGTCGACAGCACCATCGGGTACTCGTCGTCGGGCAACTCGTCCGGCGGGATCACCTTGGCCGGCACGATCTTGCCGCGGCCGCTCTCGGTCGGGAATCCAGTGGTGAAGATGATCTCGTTGCCCGGCTTGTCGGGATCGTCGACCGGATAGGTCACCGCGCCCTCGCGCACCAGGCGCTCCCAGGTGATGTTCTTCAGCGACGGCATCAGCTCGGCCATCTCGGTGAAGACCTCGCCCGGCCCCGCATAATTCCAGGGCAGTCCCATCCGCTTGCCGATCTCCTGGATGATCCAGAGATCCTGCCTTGCATCGCCCGGCGGCCTGATCACCTCGCGCGCCAGTTGCACACGGCGGTCGGTGTTGGTGAAGGAGCCGGACTTTTCGGCGAACGCCGAAGCCGGCAGGATGACGTCGGCGTGGAACGCGGTCTCGGTGACGAACAGATCCTGCACGACGAGATGATCGAGCTTGGCCAGCGCTTCGCGCGCGTGCTGCAGGTCCGGATCGGACATCGCCGGATTCTCGCCCTCGACATACATGCCGTGGATTTCGCCGGCGTGGATCGCATTCATGATCTCGACGACGGTCAGGCCGCGCACCGGATCGAGCTCCTGCCCCCACAGCTTCTCGAAAGCGCCGCGCATGTCGTCGCGGCCGACCGGCTGATAGTCCGGCAGGAACATCGGGATCAGGCCGGCGTCGGAGGCGCCCTGCACGTTGTTCTGCCCGCGCAGCGGATGCAGCCCGGTGCCGGGGCGGCCGACCTGGCCGGTGATCAGGGCCAGCGCGATCAGGCAGCGCGCATTGTCGGTGCCGTGAACATGCTGGCTGATGCCCATGCCCCAGAAGATGATCGACGATTTGGCGCGGGCATAGGCGCGCGCAACCTCGCGCAGCGTCTCCGCCGGAATGCCGCAGATCTGGGACATGCGCTCCGGCGTGAACTCCTGGATCTTCGCCTTCAGCTCGTCATAGCCCTCGGTATAGCCGGCGATGTACTGCTCGTCGGTCAGGCCTTCGGTGATGATCGTGTGGATCATCGCGTTCAGCATCGCGACGTCGCTGCCCGGTTTGAATTGCAGGTGTTCGGTGGCGTGGCGCGACAGCGTCTGCCGGCGCGGGTCCATCACATAGAGCTTGGCGCCGCGTTTGGCGGCGTTCTTGATGTAGGTGGCGGCGACCGGATGGTTCACGGTCGGATTGGCGCCGATCACCCAGATCACCTCGGCGTCGGCTGCGGCCGCGAACGGTGCCGACACCGCGCCGGAGCTCAATCCCTCGAACAGCGCCGCCACCGACGAGGCGTGGCACAGCCGCGTGCAGTGGTCGACATTGTTGGAGCCGAAGCCGGTGCGCACCAGCTTCTGGAACAGATAGGCTTCCTCGTTCGAGCCCTTGGCCGAGCCGAAGCCGGCCAGCGCCTTGGCGCCCTTCTCGTCGCGGATCTTGCGCAAGCCCGCCGCGGCGAGATCGAGCGCCTCTTCCCAGGATGCTTCGCGGAAATGGGTGTAGGGATTGGCCGGATCGACCTGGTCGTTGGCATCTTTCTTGACGCCGGGCAGCCGCACCAGCGGCTTGGTCAGGCGATTGGGGTGATGGATGTAGTCGAAGCCGAAGCGGCCCTTGACGCAGAGCCGGTTGTGATTGGCGGGACCATCGCGGCCTTCCGCGTAGATCACCTTCTCGTCCTTGACCTGGTAGGTGACCTGGCAGCCGACGCCGCAATACGGGCAGAGCGAATCCACCTTCTTGTCGGGATAGGTGACGCGGGTCTGCTTGTCGTCGAGCATGACCGCCGGCATCAGGGCGCCGGTCGGGCAGGCCTGCACGCACTCGCCGCAGGCGACGCAGGTCGATTCGCCCATCGGATCGTCGAAGTCGAACACGATCTTGGCGTCGTGGTTGCGGTAGGCCATGCCGATCACGTCGTTGACCTGCACCTCGCGGCACGCCCGCACGCAGAGACCGCACTGGATGCAGGCGTCGAGATTGACGCTCATCGCCGGATGGCTGGTGTCGGCGTGCCAGCGTTCAGTCGCGGGAAAGCGACTTTCGGTCACGCCGGTCTTCTCGGCCCAGTGCCAGAATTTCGAGTCCGGATCGTGCGAAGTCTCGCGCGCCGGCTGGTCCGCCACCAGCAGCTCCATCACCATCTTCTGCGCCGCGACGGCGCGCTGGCTGGCCGACTTCACCTTCATGCCGACCGTCGGCGTCCGCTTGCAGGACGCCGCCAGCACGCGCTCGCCTTCGATTTCGACCATGCAGGCGCGGCAGTTGCCGTCCGGCCGGTAGTCCGGCGCGGGCGAATAGCACAGATGCGGAATCTCGGTGCCCTGGCGCTTGGCGACCTGCCAGATCGTCTCGCCGGCCCGCGCCTCGACCTGCTCGCCGTCGAGCTCGAACTGAATCGTCAGGCCTGAGTTCTGATTGTTGCTCATTCAAATCCTCGTCGAAATTCGTCTGCTCGGCCTCGCCTACTCGGCGGCTTGCTGCGGACGAAAGCCGTCCGGAAAATATTTGATCACTGAGGTCAGCGGATTGGAGGCCGCCTGACCGAGGCCACAGATCGACGCATCGCGCATCGCCTGGCTCAATTGGTCGAGCAGTTCCTTGTTCCAGACCGGCTGCTGCATCAACAGCGCCGCCTTCTCGGTTCCGGCGCGGCACGGCGTGCACTGCCCGCAGCTCTCGTCCTCGAAGAATTTCATCAGGTTCAGCGCGGCATCCCTGACGTCATCGGCCTGCGAGAGCACGACCACGGCGGCGGAGCCGATGAAGCAGCCATATTTCTCCAGCGTGCCGAAATCGAGCGGGATGTCGTCCATCGACGCCGGCAGGATGCCGCCGGATGCGCCGCCCGGCAGATAGGCCTGCAAGGTATGGCCGTCGGCCATGCCGCCGCAGAACTCGTCGATCAACTCGCGCAGCGTGATGCCGGCGGGAGCGAGCTTGACGCCGGGATCCTTGACGCGTCCCGACACCGAGAAGCTGCGCAGGCCGTGGCGTTCGTTGCGGCCGTGGCTCTTCCACCAGTCGGCGCCGTTCTCGACGATGTCGCGCACCCACCACAACGTCTCGATGTTGTTGATCAGCGTCGGCAGGCCGAACAGCCCGACCTGGAACGGATATGGCGGCTTGTGCCGCGGCAGGCCGCGCTTGCCTTCAATCGATTCCAGCAGCGAGGATTCCTCGCCGCAGATATATGCGCCGGCGCCGCGCCGCAGATGCAGCGTCGGTCCACCCGGCGGAAGTTTTGCGATCTCGCGGGCGAGGATCTCGCGGCAGGCCGGGTACTCGTCGCGGATATAGATGTAGACTTCGGGCGCCTCGACCACGTGGGCGCCGATCAGCATGCCCTCGAGGAAGCGATGCGGATCGGTCTCGAGATAATAGCGGTCCTTGAACGTGCCGGGCTCGCCCTCGTCGCCGTTCACCGCCATCAATCGCGGACCGGGTTCGCCGAGCACCGCGCGCCACTTGCGGCCGGTCGGAAATCCGGCGCCGCCGAGGCCGCGCAGCGACGCATCGTCGAGCGCCTTCAGCAGGTCTTCGCGCGGCAGCTCGCCCGAGCGCAGGCGCGCCAGCAGCCGGTATCCGCCGCCCGCCACATAGGCGTCGTAGTCGACATATGGCGGAAGGTGCACATGGGTGTCGCCGTTCTTCGCCGCCGCCAGCACATTGGTGACGGTCGCATGATCGACGAAGTTGTGGCCGACCTCGGCAGCGGGCGCGGTGTCGCAGCGGCCGACGCACGGCGCCCGCACGACGCGGATGCCGGGGCCGGCGCGGTTCTGCAGATCCTTCAGCAGCTTCTCGCCGCCGAGCATCGCGCAGGTCAGCGAATCGCAGACGCGCACGGTGAGCGGCGCGATGTCAGGCTCGCCTTCCTTCACGATGTCGAAATGCGCGTAGAAGGTGGCGGTCTCGAACACTTCGGCGAACGACAGCTTCATCTCGTCGGCGAGCGCGGCAAGATGCGCCGCCGAGATCTGATGGTATTTGTCCTGGATCAGATGCAGATACTCGATCAGGAGGTCGCGCCGCCTCGGACGATCGGCGAGCAGCACCTCGATCTCATGGGCGGCCACAGGGTCGACCTGGCGTCCCTTGGGCGTGGCCTTCGCTCGCTTCCTGCCCTGTCCGGGATGCTCGAACGCACGAACCTTGTGAACGTCGTCTCTACTCATGAAGCCTCGCCTTGGGAACCACGCTTTGCGCGAATTGCACTGCTTCGACGAACTGTATTCTCTGGTATGCCAGAGGCAAGCAGTTTTAGAACGCCTCTAGCAGCGTCGGGTTGCCGCGTAGGCCGTTGTTAATGTTTGCCTATCGGGCGATCTGATTTTGCTATCGCGCGCTCGTCGCGCTGCGCGGTCTCGACCGCGTTTCAGCTCTCACAGCAGGTCGGCGTAGCCGAGAAAGCCGACGGCATCGCCAGGTTCAACCCGCACGACGGACTCGCCGAGTTCGACCAGTCCATCGGTCTCGATCAGCGACGACAGCAGGCCGGCTCCCTCGCGAGGAAACTTGTTCGCTTCCAGCGCACCGTCCGCCGCCCGTCGCAGCGAGACGCGGACATATTCGCGCCGCCCGCTCTTCTTCTTGTAGCTGAAGGCGGCCCGCACCGGCATCGGCAGCAAGGGGGACGGCACCGCGCCCGACAGCGCCAGCACGGTCGGCCGCACGACATGGACGAAGGTGACGAAGCTCGCCACCGGATTGCCGGGCAGGCCGATCAACGGGGTGCCGTCGATGATTCCCATCGCCACCGGGCGGCCGGGCTTGATCGCCATCCGCCACAGCACCAGCGAGCCCGCCTGTTCGATGCCGGCCCTGACGTGGTCCTCTTCGCCGGTCGAGACCCCGCCGGTGGTCAGGATCAGGTCGTAGCGCCGCGCGACCTGCTTGAGCGCAGCGGCGAGCTCGGCCCGCTCGTCGCGCAGGATGCCGAGATCGCCGACCTCGCAACCAAGCCGCCGCAACATCGCCATCAGCATGAAGCGGTTGGAATCGAACAGTTGCGCTTCGGTGCGCGCGCTGCCGGGCGCAGCCAGTTCGTCGCCGGTCGAGAACACCCCGACGCGAAGCCGCCGCACCACGTCGAGCGTGGTGAGCCCGAAGGCCGCGGCGACCGCGATATCCTGCGGGCGCAGGCGCCGTCCCGATGCCAGCGCGACGTGGCCGCGCGGAATGTCCTCGCCGGCCGGACGCACATTGGCGCCGATCTTCAGGCCGGACGGCAGGATCACGCTCCCGGAATCGTCGATCCGCACGTCTTCCTGCATGAACACGGTGTCGGTGCCATCGGGCATCGGCGCACCGGTGAAGATCCGCACCGCCTGGCCCGCCTGCGCCGGCTGCGCCGACGCCCCTGCCTGCACCCGCCCGGCAACGGGGAATGCGCGCTCGCCGCTCGCCGGCAGGTCCGCGCCGGATACCGCGTAGCCGTCGACGGCGGAATTCCTGAACGGCGGCAGCGCAAGCGGCGCGACAATATCGCCGGCCAGGATGCGTCCGTCCGCATCCACCAGGGCAACGGCTTCGGTCTCGCCGACGGGCTTGACCCGCGCGGCGATGATCGCGACGGCTTCGTCGACCGACATCATCGGTCCGCCGAACGCGAAGCAGTCGTCCGAAAGCTGCGCCATGATCTCCCTCAGTCCTCGGCCAATCGACAAGATTTGTTCGACCCGGATCGCGAACTGCGCATTATCCTTAAAGCCGGACCGATCGATGGCAGTTCCCGCGAGGCGGCGGAGAGTCGCCAGTCAGTCTCCGAACGTGCTTATATCCCTAGCTGCGTTGTCATGTGAACCCATTCGGACGTCCAGCAGTGACCGAGAAAACCACAGCTCCCATCATTGTTCCTGATCCGGACGATCCGCGCCTGACGGAGCGCGTGGTCGGCGTCGACCAGACCGGCGCACGGACCGAGATCAAGGTGCCGGTCGAGCGGCCGCTGACGCTGTACCTCAACGCGCAGGAGATCGTCACGATGATGACGATCAACGACTATCCCGAATACCTCGCGCTCGGCTACCTCTTGAACCAGAACATGCTCAAATACGACGACGTCGTCACCGAGGTCGAATATGACGACGATCTCGAGGTCGTCGTGGTGCGCACCGCGCACCACACCAATTTCGAGGCGAAGCTGAAGAAGCGCACGCAGACCTCGGGCTGCGCCCAGGGCACGGCGTTCGGCGACCTGCTCGAAGCCGTCGAGAAGGTCGCGCTGCCGAAGGCCGAACTGCGGACCTCCTGGCTCTACCGGATGACGCACACCATCAACACGATGCCGTCGCTTTATCTGGAAGCCGGCGCCATTCACGGCTGCGTGCTGTGCAAGGAGGCGACGCCGGTGTGCTACACCGAGGACGTCGGCCGGCACAACGCCGTCGACAAGATCGCGGGCTGGATCTATCGCCACAATGTCGATCCGGCCGACAAGATTCTCTACACCACCGGGCGGCTGACCTCTGAGATGGTGATCAAGACGGTGCGGATGGGGATTCCAATCCTGGTCTCGCGCTCCGGCTTCACCGCATGGGGTGTCGATCTGGCGCGGCAGGTCGGATTGACGCTGGTCGGTCGCGCCCGCGGCAAGCGCTTCATCGCGCTGTCGGGCCAGGAGCGGATCGTCTACGACCAGAATCTCGACTATGTCGAAGAGGAATCGATGCGTCACAAGCGCAAGGGCGAGACCGACAATGACTGATATTCCGGGGACTGCCGTCCCGGGCGTGCTGCTCGCCGGCGGCCTCGCGCGGCGGATGGGCGGCGGCGACAAGCCGATGCGCAAGATCGCGGGCCGCACCATTCTGCAACGGGTGATCGACCGTCTCGCCCCGCAATGCAGTGGGCTGATCATCAACGCCAATGGCGATCCCACGCGCTTCGCCGCGTTCGGCCTCCCGGTCGTCGCCGACGACGTTGCCGACTATCCCGGTCCCCTCGCCGGCATCCTGGCCGCGCTCGACTGGACCGCCGCCAACCGGCCGGATGCGCAATGGGTGCTCAGCGCCGCGGGCGACTGTCCGTTTCTGCCGCGCGATCTCGTCACGCGCCTGGAGCAGGCGCGCGTGGCCAAAAATGCCGAGCTCGCGGTCGCTTCATCCGGCGGGCAGACGCATCCCGTCATCGGCCTCTGGAGCGTCCGCCTGCGGAATGAATTGCGCCAAGCGCTGGTCGTCGAGGACGTACGCAAGATCGACCGCTGGACCGCGCGCTATCCGCTCGCGACGGTCGAGTGGCCGACCGAGCCGCTCGATCCGTTCTTCAATGCCAATACCGTTGAAGACATCGCGGAAGCCGACCGTCTCGCCGCGCTCGACGGCGGCTAGAGCATTTTCGGTTCTGATTGAATCAGAACCGAAGCTCTAGATTCTTGTTTTGACGCGTTTTCTTCACGCGAACCGGTGTCCACTTCGCCCGAAAACGCTCTAATGTCCGCCGCCCGGATCAGCTCGGCCACGGCGTGTTGCGGATCCGGGTGCAGGCATTCGGCCGGTGAAAGCCGGGATCGCGCTCCGCGACGAAGTCGAAATTGACGGTGCCGAACGTGGTCTGCGGCTTCTTCAGGGCCGAGCAGGTCTGAACCTCGATGAACTCGTTCTTGAAATCGCCGCGGGGAAACGCGGCAAGGACGCAGTCGCGCTGCTCGGCCGTATAGTCATCGTAACCGACGCCGACGGCATCGACCAATACGCCCGCATTGGTGAGCGCGATTTCCGGGCGCATGTATTGCGGAATGCCGGGCGTGGTGTGCAAGGCGATCGCTTCCCACACCAGGTCCGCCTTCGGCTCGGCGATGCCGTGGCTCCTGAGAAACTTGCGCGCCGCATCGGCGCCGTCGAGCTCAAACCGTTTGGTCTCGGTATGGAAGTGATCGACAAGGCCGAGATCATGAAACAGCGCAGCAACATAGAGCAGTTCAGGGTCGAACTTCAGATTTTGCCTGACGCCCTTGAGCGCGCCGAACACGAACACCCGGACCGAGTGATTGAACAACATTTCGGTTTCGTATTGCCGCACCAGCTCGGCGGCCTCCCGCGCGATCTTGCTGTCCGGGATTCGAATGCCGGAAATCGTGTCCGCCATCATCGCACTCCTGCCCTGTGTAGCCTGCCGGATGCATGCGCTGGACGGCCAACGGCGTCGCGATTCATGCGCGCCGGCACTCGCTGCAGTGAATCGTATCCACTACCTAACCCGCAAAGCGGCAACCGGAAGGCCCCCGCGCCATGAAGATTCTGCAGGGAGATCGTGAGGCTGGTGCAATACGGAAGGCGCGATCGAGCTCAGCCGATCGCGCCTGGCCTGATCCAGGCGAAGCCTGACCGGAAGCAGCCGGCACAGGCTCCGCCGGCTGCCGGCGATCAATGCCCCGCTGCGATCCGGGTCGGACCGCAGACGTCGTCCTGCGAGTCCTTGTCGTGGCCGCGGCCGTTGTCCTTCATCCGGCCGTGATCGCCATCGCAATTGACGGGAGCGAACGACACGCCGCGATAGACCGTGCCGAACGCCGGCGGCACAACGACGTCAAAGGCTTCGTTCGCCGGAAGCGTCGTCGCCGCGACCCTGTCCGTGATGGCGACGACCTGATTCGGATCGGCGCCGGGCTCGACCGAGTTGCCCACGGTCGACGTCACCGCAAAAATCGTCGCGGTGCCGTCGCGGTTGACGCGGCCGGTGATGTTGCGCAGCCCGCCGGTTGCCGGATCGGTGGGATAGCCGTTGACATGATAGAGCGCGCCGAGGTTCAGGCCCTTCTGCAGCGTGTAGGCAAGGCTCCAGCTGCCGTTGGCATAAACCCACTTCTGAAGGCCTGCGGTCGGTGACGTGGCGGCGTCGGCCAGTTGGCCGTCACCTTCCTGGGCGACATAGAGCGTCGTCGCGTTGGCGAACCAGATGCCAAAGGGATAGAAGCCGTTCGCGCCCGAATTTGCCGAGGGATTGCTCGGGAAGCCCGGAAGAATGCTGAACGCCGTCGAGGCGGCGGTCTCGCGGGTCGGCAGCACGCCCGGCTGGCCGACCTGATAGATCGTGTTGATGCCGTTGCTGCCGCTGCCTTTGGTGACGTAGAGCGTGTTGTCGGAGATCGCGAGACCGCGGAAATTATCGTCCTTGCCGGACTTGTCAGCGGCAAAGCCAAGCTGGGCAACCGAGAAGCCGAACTGGAAGCCATTCTTGCTGCCGGGCGTGCCCTGCTGCACGCCAACCACGGCATCGGAACCATCGACACCGGGCGTTGCGAGTTGCACACCGGTGTCATTGACGACAAGCACCGGCTGGGTGCCGTTGCCGGCATTGCCGACCGTGAAATACTGGTCGGCCTGGGTGCCATTGATTTTGTTGGCGCGGATCGCGCCGCGGCCATTGTCGCCGCTATAGACGTTGACCTTGGTCCGGTGCAGCGAGCCGTCGAAATCCAGCTCCGCGACCACGCGCGCATGCACGCCGGTGTCCGGATTGGTGGGGTCGACGTGGTTCGGCGAGTTGGAGTTGGAGACGTCCAGCTGGTTGACTGCCGCATCGTAGCCCATAAACGTCACGGCCTTGCCGTCGGGCGACAAATGCAGCGACAGTTCAGACTTGGAGCTGAAGCTCGTCACCGCCACGTCCGCCGGGACGGTCAGCGCGCCGATTTCGCGCAGCCGACGGCCTTCCAGATGAAATTTCTTGATCACCACCGGCGCGGTCACGCCGAAGTTCGAATCGACGGCCACGTTGTTGAAGACCCCCGGATAGCTGCCGTCGGCCACAGCCGTCGCGCCGGTCGGCAGCGTCTGGCCTATGGTGACGGTCGATGGGTTGCCCGCGTAGACCGCGGTGCTGACCAGCAATTCGTGCGGATTGCCCGCGGTCTGCGACAGTGCCGGATGGACCGCAAACAGCACCGGTGAGAGCGCCGTGCCCGCGATCAGGCGCCGGACAATGGCGCGGCGAAATGTTTCCGGAGTTGTTTGCGATTTGGCGATTGATTTGAACATGCGAAGACCCCCCATTCTTTGAAAATTGGAATGGGTTCCTCATACGGGGCCGATCGCAACACTCGTGTGACAGATCGCCGCAGCTCATGTTCACATTCCGGAAATCGCGTAGCTCGCGTGCCCGCCGATGCGGACGCTAAAGGGCGATGAGATCGGATCGGATCGTCATCGGGCCTTGGCTCATGGTTCGAGCATGATCGCCGCGCAAACGTTTAGCGTTGATCGCTTAGCTGGCCCGTCCGCCAACCCGGCCGACCCGATCCGTTTCGATCGCCCGCAGATAGTCCAGCATCAGGCGGCTGGTTGCCGACAGATGCGCGGTGTCGCGGGTCACGATCTTCAGTTCGCGCCGCCCCCAATCGTCGCGCAGCGGGATGGCGCGAAGGCCCATCCCGGCGCCGACCACCTCGAAGGCGCGGTCGGGGATCAGCCCGAGTCCCATATTCGCCTGCACCATGCGGCAGACCGCATCAAAGCCGGGCACATTGATGCGCAGCCGCATCGCCTTGCCGGCTTGCGTCGCCGCATATTGCGAGCGCAGATAGATCGAGCTCGCGGTGTGCAAGCCGATATGGTCGAAATCGAGGGTCTCGGTGAACAGCAATGTCTCGCGGCCGGCCAGCCGATGGTCGGCGCGCATCACCACCACCAGATTGTCGTAGCGATAATGGAAGGCCTCGAGCGCGCGGCTGTCGGCCTCGGCCGAGCAGATGCCGATCTCGGCTGCGCCCTCCTCGATGCCGCGCACCACCTGCCCGCTCGGCCGCTCCTGCAGATCGACGCGGAGCAATTCATGCGCGGCGAAGAAGGCGGAGAGATCCTCAGGCAGGTATTGCACGATCGCAGAGAGATTGGCGAGCATGCGGACATGGCCGCGCACGCCTTGCGAATATTCCGACAGCTCGACCGCGATCTTCTCGACATTGAGCAGCGTCACCCGGGCGTGGTGCAGCAGCGCCTCGCCGGCCGGCGTCAGCGCCATGCCCTTGGCGAGCCGCTTGAACAGCGTGACGCCGAATGCCAGCTCGAAATCGTTCATCCGTTTCGACACCGCCGACGCCGCGATCCCCTCGCGCTGCGCGGCGCGGGTGAGGTTCTGCTCGTCGCAGACCGCGACGAACAGGCGAAGCGTTGTCAGGTCGACCCGGCGCGTCAGCGCGGTCTCCGCCGGCGTGGCGGCGCGCGGAAGGCCTGTCACGATGGAGGAGATCGGCATGGACGGCGTTCCCCGGGAAAGAACGCAGCGTAGCGCTGGAGATGGCGCGGAAGATTCCAAAGCAGTGCGGGATGGAGGGGATTGTTGGGATAGGATTCCAACAATGGTCGAGTTGGGCGGTTTTTATCCCAACCAGCCGACTGCAGCTGTCATTACGAGCGCAGTTCCTCACCGTCATCCCCGCGCAAGGGCTTCGCCTTTGCGCGGGGATGACGGGTTGGATGGACCCCTAACAAAAACGCGGCGCCGAAGCGCCGCGTTTCCGAATCCTTTGCTCACGCCTATCAGCCCGCGGCCTTGGCCGGCACGTCGCGCTGGCGCTTCATCACGATCTTGTTCAGCGCGCCGAGATAGGCCTTTGCGGAGGCGACCAGCGTGTCCGGATCGGCGGCGCGGGCGGTCATCGAGCGACCTTCATGGGCCAGACGCACCGAGACTTCGGCCTGCGCGTCGGTGCCTTCGGTCACCGCATGCACCTGATAGAGTTCCAGCTTGGCCTCGTGCGGCACCAGGCGCTTGATGCAGTTGAAGACGGCGTCGACCGGGCCGTTGCCCTCGGCTTCCTCGATCTTGATCTGGCCGTCGACGTCGAGCTTCATGGTCGCGCGCTGCGGGCCATGGGTGCCGGCGATCACGGTCAGCGAGGTCAGCTTGATGCGGTCGTGGGCGGCCGCCATCTCCTGGTCAACCAGCGCCTCGATGTCCTCGTCGTAGATGTCCTTCTTGCGGTCGGCCAGCGCCTTCATCCGCGTAAAAGCATCCTCCAGCTGGTTGGCGCCGAGCTTGTAGCCCATCTCCTCCAGCTTGTGGATGAAGGCGTGGCGGCCGGAATGCTTGCCGAGCACCAGCGAGGACTGCTTCAGGCCGACCATCTCGGGCCGCATGATCTCGTAGGTCGAGGCGTCCTTCAGCACGCCGTCCTGATGGATGCCGCTCTCATGCGCGAACGCGTTACGGCCGACGATTGCCTTGTTGTACTGCACCGGAAACGAGGTGGCCGCGGACACCACCTTCGAGGCGCGGGTGAGTTGCGTGGTGTCGATCTTGTTCCAGAACGGAAATTTGTCGTTCCGCACATTGATCGCCATCACGATCTCTTCCAGCGCGGCATTGCCGGCGCGCTCGCCGATGCCGTTGACGGTGCACTCGACCTGCCGCGCACCACCGACAACGCCGGCCAGCGAGTTCGCGACCGCCATGCCGAGGTCGTTGTGGCAATGCACCGAGAAGATCGCCTTGTCGGAATTCGGCACACGCTCGATCAGCGTGCGCATGAAGTGGGTGTATTCATCCGGCACCGTGTAGCCGACGGTGTCGGGAATGTTCACCGTAGTGGCGCCGGCCTTGATCACCGCTTCGACGATCCGGCACAGATAGTCCATCTCGCTGCGGGTGCCGTCCTCGGCCGACCATTCGACGTCGTCGATCTGGTTGCGGGCGCGGGCGACCATCGCGACCGAGGTCTCGATGACCTCCTCGGGGGTCTTGTTCAACTTCACCCGCATATGCAGCGGCGAGGTCGCGATCACGGTGTGGACGCGGCCGCGGCGGGCGAACTTCACGGCTTCGGCGCAGCGGTCGATGTCGGCCGGATGGGCACGGGACAGGCCCGCGATCACCGCGTTCTTGGAGCGGCGGGCGATCTCGCTGACCGCCTGGAAATCGCCTTCCGAGGTGATCGGGAAGCCGGCCTCGATGACGTCGACGCCCATGTCGTCCAGCAGCTCGGCGACCTCGAGCTTCTCCTCGAATGTCATGGTGGCGCCGGGGCACTGCTCGCCGTCGCGCAAGGTGGTGTCGAAAATGATGACGCGGTCCTTCTCGGACTTGTTCGCGGTGGCCATGTTAGAAATTCCTTTAAGCTTTGCGCCCGTCATGTTGCTCCTTGAGCAATTACTTGGGCGATATCAGGGTTCGGTGATCTCGTACAAACCCCTGAGTGCCCAGGCGCAAACGCCCAGCCGGCCCTCAGGGGCAGGTAAGAAGAAGGCCGCCAATAAGCAGGGTGGGCGCTGCGGCAGGGATCGTGGCGGTAGCCTCGGCCACCTCCCCAAAGATCCCATCAATTTGGCCGCGAATCAGCATTGCCAGACCCTGTTGAGCGCCAAAATCCTCGGACAAAACCATTGACGGTTGGTTGCCGGGACGCGCTGTGCGCCGTCGTTCTAGACGATTATGGCAAGCCGCCGCAATGGGTAAAGATGGTCAGGTGGGTTGACCTAACGTTCCCGCATGGCTAGGCGCACCCCTTTCTCGTCCCCTCACCTCCGGCCGCGCGAAGACGCGCGCAGGCTCGACGGGGAGCGGCCGTAGAGGTCAGCGAAGGCGGCGTTGAAACGGCGGACGCTGCCGAAGCCGGCGCGGAAGGCGATCGCGGTCATCGCGTCGTTGGTGGTGTCGATCAGGCGCTTGGCGCGCTGCACGCGGCGCGTGGTCGCGACTTGTTGCGGGCTGGCGCCGACATGGCGCTCGAACAGCCGGGCGAGGTGGCGCGCGGTGATGCCGAGCCGGTCGGCCAGTGCTGCGACCGAGCCGCGCTCCAGCGCGCCGCCGTCGATCAGCTTCAGCGCACGCGCAACCGTGGAGCGCGTGCCGTTCCAGGCCGGACAGAACGGCGCGGTCTCGGGACGGCAGCGCAGGCACGGCCGATAGCCGGCCGCCTCGGCCGCAGCGGCGGTCGGGTAATAAGTGACGTTGCGCGGCAGCGGATGCTTCACCGGACAGACCGGCCGGCAATAGATCCGCGTGGTCTTCACCGCCGTGAAGAAGCGGCCGTCGTAGCGCGCGTCGCGCCGCAGTCGCGCAGCGTTGCAGGCATCGAAGCTGAGCATGAGGCGGAGTCTAGCGCATCGCGCGGTCAAGGAAAGTGGCCCGAGGTGATGAGGTCCGATTCCGGCCAGCGCGACCCGCAGCGCTGAACTAGATCGATCCGATCGATCAAACCGGAGACATCGCCATGACCAACCCGACAGCCAGGGAAACCAGTAAGCAAATTGTCCTCAACGCCTGGCAGACTTTCAGGACCCGCGACGCCAAGCTGATCGCCGCGCTGTTCGCACCGGATGCCGAATGGATCGCGCCCGCCCGCAACGCCACCGCGGTCGCGCTCGATCACGCCGACCACATGATCGGCGCTGACGCGATCGCCCGCTTCATCTCAACCGAGATGCACCGCCTGTTCTCCGAGATCGACATCGCGTTCCGTGCCGTTCATGCCGACGGTGACAGCGTCATCGTCGAGGAGCGCATGCGCGCGACGCTGCCGGGCGGCCGGCCCTACGACAATGACTACTGCTTCGTGTTCGTGGTCGAGGCCGGCCGTATCAAGCAGGTGCGGGAATACATGGACACGCGCAAGAGCTGGCAGATGGTGTTCGGAGAAGCCGCGGCATGAGGTCCGCGTTCATGTCACGGAGACGCCGGCGCTCCCTTCTCCTTGCGAGAGAGGGAGCCTGAGCGGCCCGCTCACCGCACTTCCGCGCGGGGCTCACCTCGATGAGCCGCTGGAATCATCGCCCACGCCCCGCGCCGGAACATGGTCACATGGCGCAACATCCAGGCATGAAGCCAACCGGCGAGGATCACAGACACGATCGTGACCACCAGACCGCCGATCAAGTCCACCACGTAGTGACCGCCGACGATGGGCGTCGCCAGTATCATGGCCAGATTTGCCAGCGTCATCGGAATGCGAAGCCATCGAACGTTCCAGCATGCCCAGATCAGGATCAAGGCCGCGGTACAGTGAAAGCTTGGAAACGCGATCAGTCCCTGGCCATGAAAATTGCGCAGGCTCCTGAGGCTCCCGTCGCGGATCCGGATCAGATCGTCGATCCAGCCCTCGGAGGTCAGAGGCAAATTCCGGAACGAAGACACTTCCGTATCGCTGACGTGCAGATGGGTCCATGCCGTGGTGGCGGGCAACAAGGCGAAAACTGCAATGGTGATGGTTAGCGATATGATCGCCGCCAGGATGAATTTTTCGAGCGTTTGGATTCTCCCCGTCACGGCCAGCACCAGGATTACGAGATGGGGAAGAAGGAAAATGGAGTTATAGGCCTCGGTCACGATGCGGGCCATCATGTCCGAACCAGCGAACAGGCCCGCATAGGTCCTCCAGTCGTAGCCCATCAATTGATCGGCACGCAGAAGCTGAGCATCAACCAGGGGACGGCCGACCGTCGCTGCCGCATAGGTCAACATCGTTGCAGCGATCGCCACGATGATATTCTGCGACCAGGTATTTATGAACAATTGAACGAATTGGATGCGCAGTCCCTTTGCCACGAGGTAGATGCTGAGAACGATCGCGGCTACCTTGCCATACCCATCCCAATCGACGTCGACGTGCCTGAAGCCGGACCAATGGAAGGCGGCAAAACAACCGGCCAAGAATAGCAGGACGGGCGCCCAGAGCACGCCCCTCAGCGCGTCATCATTCACGTTGTGATTGCCTGTCGCTAAATCTGCGGTTGCCATGCCCTCATGTTGCGTCAATTCATTAATATTACCTTGCATGCGGCCGGTTTGAGCGGGGAATATCCGCATGCGGCCGACAACGCGTCACCTTGCGATAGATTGCCCGCGAGACTGCGGACGCCAGACGCGCACATAAGGACGGCTCCGGCGGGTGGGACGCCTCCCACGCCGCAAAGGGAGCGAGAGCCCGCGGTCTGCTCACGTCGCGGGACCGCGGGATGTCATCCAGCTTCTCCGCGCCCTATTTCCTCGCCGTCGCGGCCTTCTTCTCCGCCCCCTTGCCTTCCGTCTCCAGCGCCGCGCGGACGCGCTTGAATTCGCTTAAGTCGGCCTTGTCCACCTCGGGGAATTTCAGGTCGAGCTTGTCGAGCGCGTTGACGATGGTCGAGCCGATCACGACGCGGGCGAACCATTTGTGGTCGGCCGGCACGATGTGCCAGGGCGCCTGCCCGGTCGCGGTGTGATGGATCATGTCCTGATAGGCGGCCTGATATTTGGCCCACAGCTTGCGCTCGGCGACGTCGGCCATCGAGAACTTCCAGTTCTTGGCCGGCTCCTCGAGCCGGTCGAGGAAGCGCTGGCGCTGCTCCTCCTTGGAGACGTTGAGGAAGAATTTCAGGATTACGGTGCCGTTGCGCGACAGATAGCGCTCGATCGCCGCAATGTCCTCGAAGCGCTCGCGCCAGATGTCCTTGCTGACGAGGCGCTTCGGAATCTTCTGCTTGTCGAGCACCTCGGGATGCACCCGCACCACCAGGCACTCCTCGTAATAGGAACGGTTGAAAATGCCGATGCGGCCGCGCTCCGGCAGCGCGATCATCGCGCGCCACATGAAGTCGTGGTCGAGCTCCCTGGTCGACGGCTGCTTGAAGGAGGAAACCTCGCAGCCCTGCGGATTGACGCCCTCGAACACGCTCTTGATCGCAGAATCCTTGCCGGCGGCATCCATGCCCTGGAAGATCAGCAGCAGCGACCAGCGGTCCTGGGCGTAGAGCTTCTCCTGGAAATCGTTGAGCCGCTTGCGGTTGGCCTCGATGATCTTGCCGCCGGCGTCCTTGTCGATGCCGCCCTTCTCGGCGGTCGGATACGATTTGAGGTGAAATTCGCCCGACCCGTCGAAGCGGAACGGCGCGACGAAGGGCTTCAGTTCATCGGCGAGCGATGGGGACGGTTTGTTGCTCATGGCTTCTCGACGGCTTGCGTGACGACTTGATCCGGTCGATCACGCTACCAAGAATGCCCTTGGGCAGGAAGATGATGAACAGCACCAGCAGCACGCCATAGACCAGATTGTCCCAGCCGACCGCCTTGGTGCCGAAAGAGATGCGCAGCACCTCGGCCAGCACGATGGTGATGACGGCGCCGACCGTCGGTCCCAGCGCGACATAGACGCCGCCGACGATCGCCGCGAACACCATCTGCAAGGAGACCGCGATGCCGCTCACCGTGTCGGGCGAGATGAACATCTGGTACTGGCAGTAGAGCGCGCCCGACAGCGCGGTCATCAGTGCGCTGATCAGGGTGATCTTGAGCTTCTCGGCGGTGACGTTGACGCCGGCCGCGGCGGCGGCATCCTCGTCCTCCGAGATCGCCTCCATGGCATGGCGGATCATGCTGCGATCGATCGCGCGCCAGATCACGAGGCCCAAGACCCAGACCGCGAGCGCGATCAGATACCAGGTGGTCTTGTCGTCGAATTGCAGCGCGAGCAGCCCCTTGCCGCTCGGCGCGCGCTGCGGCGTGTAGCCGAGCGAGCCGCCGGTATAGTCGCGGGTCGCGGTGATGACCTGCAGCACGATGCCCGACAGCGCCAGGGTCACCAGCACGAAATAATGCCCGGTGATGCGGAAGCGGAAGCAGGGATAGGCGACGACGAGCGCGAGCACGCCCGCGGTCGCCATGCTGAGGGGAATGCCGATCCAGGGCGACACGCCAAGGTGGTTCCACAGCAGCGCGGTGACATAGGCGCCGATGCCCATGAAGCCGCCATGGCCGAGCGAAACCAGGCCGAAGCGCCCCATGATCGACCACGAGGTGTAGGCGAACGACCAGATCAGGATCAGCACCAGCACGTGCAGATGATAGGGATCGCGATGCACGAAAGGCACCGCGACGAGCGCGATCAGCGCGATGATCCAGCCGGCGGCTTGCCTGTTCACGAGCGCCTCGCCAGGAGGCCCGCCGGCCGGATGAACATCATGACGATGAAGAAGGCAAAGGCCAGCACGTAACCCCATTCGAGATCGGAGAACAGGCCGCCGAGCGAGATGATCTCGGCGAACACGAAGGCGGCGATGAAGCCGCCGATGAAATTGCCGAGCCCGCCGAGCACGCAGATCAGGAAGGTGATCGGCCCGAACGACAGGCCGACGAACGGATGCACGTCATATTGCAGCACCAGCAGGCAGGCGGCGAGCCCGGCGAGCCCGCCGCCGATCGCCGAGGTGACGAGATAGATGCGCTTGGGATCGACGCCCATCAGCGGCATGATCTGGCGGTCCTGCGCGATGGCGCGGATCGCTGTGCCGGTGAAGGTGCGGGTCAGGAACAGATAGACGCCGATCATGCCGAGCAGCGCGGCGCCGAACGACAGCAATCGCGCGTAGCTGAAATTCATCTCGCCGAGCGCGAGCACCGGCAGGCGGATGCCGAGATTGCGGAAGTCGATGCCGAAGGCGACGGTGGCAAAGCTCTGCAGGATGAACAGCACACCGCCGGTGGCGAGCAGCTGGTTGATCGGCGGCGCAGTCAGGAGCGGCGCGATCACGAAGAAATGCAGTGCGGCGCCGAGCAGCGCCACCAGCAGGATCACGAGCGGCGCGGCGGCCCAGTATGGCAAGTGAAAAACCTGCACGAGATAGTACATGCCGTACATCCCGATCATCACGAGCTCGGCGTAGCAGATCCAGGTGACGTCGATGACGCCGAAGATCAAGTTGAGCCCGAGCGCGAGCAGCGCCAGCACGCCGCCGAGCAGGATGCCGTTGATGACGGCCTCCAGCAGGTAGATGTCGAAGATGTCGAAGAAGGACTGCATGGCCATTGCGCCCTAGACTGTGACAGCTAGCTGACCTAGCACCGCCGTCATCCTGAGGTGCGAGCGCAGCGAGCCTCGAAGGATGGGCCACGGGCTGCGTCCATCCTTCGAGGCGCGCAAGAGCGCGCACCTCAGGATGACGGCAGAATGTGCAAGGGTGCTAGCCCGGTCCACGATCATCATCCTCACACCCCCAAATACGCCTGCTTGATGGTGTCGCTCGCCGCGAGCTCCGCCGCTGACCCGGCGGCGCGGATGCTGCCGGCTTCCAGCAGATAGGCGCGGTCGACCACGCGCAGCACCTGCTGCACGTTCTGCTCGACGATCAGGACCGTCAGGCCGCTGGCGCGGATGCGCTTGACCAGCTCGAACACCTGCTGCACCACGACCGGCGCGAGCCCGGCCGACGGCTCGTCGAGCAGCAGCAGTTTCGGGTTCGACATCAGCGCACGGCCGATCGCGCACATCTGCTGCTCGCCGCCCGACATCGTCCCGGCCATCTGGTGCTGGCGCTCCTTCATGCGCGGAAACAGCTCGAACACGAACTCGAGCCGCTCGGCGTAATGCGCGCGGGCGCCGGGCATGAAGGCGCCCATCTTCAGGTTATCGGCGACGGTGAGCCGCGGAAACAGCCGGCGATTTTCCGGCACATGCGCGATCCCGAGGCTGACGATGCGATGTGGGGGCGTCGCGACGACGTCGGCGTCTTCCATCGCGATCGTGCCCCTGATCGGTCGGATCAACCCGGAGATCACCCGCATCAAGGTGGTCTTGCCGGCGCCGTTCGGGCCGATCACGCCGACAGCCTCGCCCGCCTTGACGTCGAGGCTGACGTCGAACAGCGCTTGGAAGCTGCCATAGCCCGCGTCGATCGATTTCAATTCCAGCATGCGCTCACGCCCCGATCCGGCGCCGCGCCTGGGCTGCCGCCGCGGCCGCGAGGCTCGCATCCGCATCGGTGCCGAGATAGACCTCGATCACTTTTGCGTCGCCGGCGACATCGGCCGGCAGGCCCTCGGCGATCTTCTCGCCGTGATCGAGCACCATCACGCGATCGACCACGCGCATCAATACGCCCATGATGTGCTCGACCCAGATGATGGTGATGCCGAGCTCGTCGCGGATCCGGCGCAGCATGTCGGCGGCCTGGTCCATCTCGGCCTCGTCGAGACCGCCAAGGCTCTCGTCCGCGAGCAACAGCTTCGGGCCGGTGGCGAGCGCCTTGGCGAGCTCGAGCTTCTTCAACCCGGCGGCGCCGAGGCCCTCGACGCTGGCGTTGCGATCGGTCGGCAGGCCGACCATCGCAAGCGCCCGCTCGGCGGCCTCCTCGGCCTTGCCGCGGCTGTGGCGGCCCTGGCCGTAGAACCCGGCGAGCACGACGTTCTCGAAGATGCTGAGGCGATGGAACGGCCGCGGGATCTGGAAGGTACGGCCGATGCCACGGTTGATGATCCGGTGCGGGGCGAGCCCCGCGATCTCGTGTCCGTCGAACAGGATCGAGCCGGAGGTCGGCGGCAAGGTGCCCGAGAGCATGTTGAAGATCGTGCTCTTGCCCGAGCCGTTCGGGCCGATCAGACCGAGGATCTCGCCCTGCTCGACGCGGAACGACACGTTGTTGACGGCACGAAAGCCGCCAAACCGCTTGACCAGGCCTTCCACGGCGAGCACGGCAGTTCCCTTCGCGAGCGAGCTATTTGTAGCTGTAGGTGGTGCCGGCCGGCAGCGGCAGCTCGGTCTCGCGCTGCATCTGGCTCTTCGGCCACACCACATAGGATTTGTCGTCGATATATTGCAGCACCACCGGGAACGAGCGCGCGTTCTGCCCGGCATACTGCTCTCCCTCGCCGTAGAACTTCACGCCGTAGCCGAGCATGGTGCCGCCCTCGGGTATGTCGGTGTCGAGCGCGGCCTTGCGCAGCGCATCCGGATCGACGCCGCCATACTTCTTGATCGCGCGCGGCAAGACGTCGTCGAGGAAGACATAGGCGTTGGCCGCGCCGATGCCGACATGGGCGGAACGGATCGGCACGCCGGGCTTCAGCCGGTCAAACTCCTCGCCGACCATCTTGATGACCGGCGGCAGCTTGGGATCCATGCTCTTCTGGTTGGCAAGCCAGATCGAGATCGGGTCGGTGTTGAACAGATAGTTGGCGTCGGCGCCGAGGCCTTCCTTCAGCTTCTCGTAGACGCCGTAGCCCGCGCCGTGGCCGACGATGGCGCCGAACTTCAGCCCCTGCTCGCGGGCCTGGCGGAACAACAGGGTAATGTCCGGATTGTAGCCGGTGTGGAAGATCACGTCGGGCTTTGCGCGCTTCAGCTTCGTGACCAGCGCCGACAGATCGGGCGCGGTCGCCGAATAGCCCTCCTTGAGCACGATGTTGAAGCCGGCCTTCTTGGCACCGGCCTCATTGCCCTTGGAGACGTCGACGCCATAGGCGCCGTCCTCATGGATGATGGCGACGCGGAGGTCCTTCGGTTCCTTGCCGAACTTGGACATGGAGTATTGCGCGATGAAGTCGGTCGTCATCATGCCGTACTGGTTGCCGGCGGCCTGCGGACGGAACACGTATTTGTAGTTCTTGCCGTCGAACACGCCGGAGGAAATGCAAGTCGTGATCCACATGAACCTCTTCATCTGCTCGACCCGCGCCGACACCGGCACGCATTGCGCCGAGGAGAAGAAGCCCATTACCATGTCGACCTTCTCCTGTTCGAGCAGGCGGACGGCCTCGTTGATCGCGATGTCGGGCTTGCTCTGCGCGTCGGCATAGACGGCCTCGACCTTGTAACCCTCGACGCCGGTCTTGGCGTAATGGTCGAGCATGATCTTGACGCCGGTGTATTGCAGCTCGGAGCCGCCGCCGGCCAGCGGACCGGTCAAATCAAAGATCACGCCGATCTTGATCTTCTTGTCCTGCGCATGCGCTGCATTGGCCACACCAAGCGCCGCAAGCGCGACAGATAGACCCGCAAGCCAGCGGGCAGCCCTCCTGACCGGCATGAATCCCTCCCCAGAGATTGTGCACTGCATTTTTTGTTGTCGTGCCGCCCTATCACAGGGGGAGCGGCCGATGATGTCAAGCGCGATGGCTGCGTCCGCACCGCGCAGGCTTGCGCAAAGTTTCGGCGGAACGCTGCCGACGCACGGTGCTCGGGCGTGCGGTTGGCGGCGGCAATTTATCCGCGGGGCCGTTCCATGCCGGCCCGTTTGATGGCCGCGAGCAAAATATCGCTGTCCAGGGAAAGAAAATCGATCAGGCGCTTGGCTGCTTCCGGCGCCTGCGCGTCGCTGACGATCGCGGCCGTGAAGGTCTGGACCAGCTGGAGATCCGACGGCAGCAGACCGACAACTTCGATGCCGCTCTCCTGAACCAGTTCGCTGGTCGGACCGATCGAGAGATTTGCCTTGCCTGCTCTCAGCGCTTCGGCCGCCTCGGTTCCGCGCGCCTCGAGGGTGAGCCTGACCGTGTCCGGCAAGTTCAGCCTGGGGAAAACCTTGTCGCGGACGTACTGTCCGCTCGTGCTGCTCGGCGCCACCACCTCGCCGGCCTCGATCAAGGCTTTCCTGAGCGCGACATCATTGCCGATGTCCGGCTTGCGAGAGCCTGCTCGAACCGCCGCGGCCAAAGGTGCCGTCGCCAGTCCTGCTTCCGACCCCGCACGAATTCGGCCGTCTTCGGTCAGACTTCGAAGTCCCTCGCGCGAAAGTATAACCACGTCCGCTTTGGTGCCGTGCGCAAGCTGGTGCCTGATCGTCTTCGGACCGGTGCCCTCCGACGCGCCAGATCCAGTCTCCACCCTGATGCCCGTGCTTCGCTCGAATTCAGGCAGCACGTCGCGGTAGACCGCGGCGAATCCACCCGAAATGATGACCTTGATCGTTTTGGCGCCATCGGCGATTGCCGGTGTCAATGCAGCGGCAGCGGTGGCTTGCTCGATCATTGCGCATTCCTTTGCCTAGGCCGGCAGCTGCGTCTCGATGAACGCGGTGACGAAACGCGGCATTGCGGGAGTGAGATCGGCGCGGCTGCGCACCAGATAGATGCCGGCAAGCTCGGGATTTGCCTGGCATGCGAGATTGGCCTCGATCCGCGCACGCAGCGCGTCACCGGGCATATCGACGCGCAGGATCTGCATCATCGCAAGCGCAGGCCCGGTGTAGATGCAGTGCCAGTCGGCGTCGCCGCGGCAATCCGACGGCAACAGTCCCGTCTCCTCCTCGAGTTCGCGCATCACGCTGCCGGCGATATCCACCGTCTCGCCCCTGATATCGTCGAGATCGGGCGTCCCTGACGGGAAATAGATACGTCCGGCATTCGCGGTCTGCTCGCCCATCACCCCGCACACGAAGGCGCCGTCGCTGGCGAGCAGCGCCCCCATGCCGAAACCGTTGAACACCTCGCTGTCCGGAAAGCCCCAGTCGCGCCAGGCGAGGAAGCTGGCGAAATCGGTCTCGAAATAGCTCGCGCTGAGCCGTTCGCCGGCGAAGACCGGATCGCGTCCGAGCAGCACGCGGCCGTTCCACAGGTTCGGGTTCAGCCGCTGCTGCTCGGCGAAATGCGCGTCAATCTCGACGCGCCGCTGGTCCGCAAACGGCCAAGGACGCCGCTGCAAGGCGAGGTCGAGCGCGGTGACACGACAAATGAGCGGAGACTGCATATCTGAACGTGTTTACTTCGCGTTTCCGGTGGTCTTCTTGACCTGATCGACGAACTTGTTGGTGTAGGTCTTGGTGACGTCGATGCCGGCCTTCGCCACATCGGGTGACCCTTCGCTGAACACCGCGAGCACGGCTTCCGCGCCCTTAGGGTCCATCTTGCCGGTCTCGGAATACATCGGGATCGTGTTCTTCAGCGCCGCGAGATACTGCGCCCTGTCCTTGCCGACGATCTCGTCCGGCATCTTGGCCATGATGTCTTCGGGCGAATGCGAATGGATCCAGGCCAGCGTTGCCATGATTGCGTTGGTCAGCGCCTGCACCTCCTTCTCGTGGCCGTTGACCCAGGCCGCGGTCGAATACAGCGCGCCGCCGGGATATTCGCCGCCGAACACCGCAAGCGTGTCGTGCTGGGTGCGGGTGTCGCTGAGGATCTTGAGATCCTTGTAGCTGCCCTGCAGCACGGTGACGGCAGGATCGAGCATCACGGCAGCGTCGATCTGGCCCTGCTCCATCGCCGCGACCGCCGTCGCGCCGAGACCGACGCCGATCACGGCGGTGCCGGCCGGATCGAGGCCGTTCTTCTTCAAGAGATATTTCAGGAAGAAGTCGGTCGAGGAACCCGGCGCGCTGACGCCGACCTTCTTGCCGGCAAGATCCTTGATCGAGTTGATCTCGCCGGTGTGCTTCGGCGAGACCACCAGCACGAGGCCGGGATAGCGATCATAGACCACGAAGGCCTGCAGCTCCTGCTTCTTGGCCGCGAGATTGACGCAGTGGTCGAAATAGCCGGAGACGACGTCGGCGCTGCCGCCGAGCACGGCCTTGAGCGCGTCCGAGCCGCCCTTGAGGTCGACCAGTTCGACCGCAAGCGCGGCCTTGTCATATTCGCCAAGCTGCTTGGCCAGCACGGTGGGCAGATAGCACAGGCAGGCGCCGCCCCCGACCGCGATGGTGATCTTGCTTTGCGCCGCGGCAAGGCCCGTGGACAGGGTCAGCGCCAGCAGCGTTCCGGCAAGCTTGCCAAGCAGTTTGTTCATGACGTCCTCCGTTCGACTGGCCGGCAAGATAGAGGAGCCGGGAGGCCTTGAGAAGGCGACTTTCCGACAGCTGGTCAAGCCTGCGGGTGCGGCATAGCATCTTGGCTACAAGAAAACGCCGAAGAAGCGCCAAAGCTAGAAGCACCAAGAATACTTCAGGGGAAATATCAAGGGAGGTCTTCATGAATCGTATTGCAACCGCGCTGTCGATCGCTGCCGCTTTTGCCACGGGCTGTGGCGTCACCCATTTGCTGCGGCCGGCACTCGCCGCCGAGAACATCACGGCGCAGGTCATCCACACCGGCGAGATGGAGGGCGACAAGCTCGGCGACGCCAACAAGGTCGGCTTCCGTTCCAAGATGTTCGTCGCCGCCGACGGCGCCACCGTCTCGATCCAGGACGGCAATGTGCCGAAGCACATGCATCCCAACACCAACGAGATGCAGTTCGTCCTCGAAGGCACCGGCACGGTCTGGCTCGGCGACAAGGAAGTGACGGTGAAGCCGGGTGACCTGATCGTGATCCCGAAGGGCACGCCGCATGGTGGCACCAAGCCCAACGGCCGCGCCATCAAGGCCATCGCGATCAAGACGCCGCCGCAGGCGCCGGACGATACCAAGCTGCTGGATTGATTACGGCCCGTTCGCCGTCATCGCGAGAAGGGTCATACAAGCATCGTCACCCTGAGGCGGCCGCTTCTTCAGCGGCCCTCGAAGGGTCGACGGCCACCAGCCGGGCCGATTCATCCTTCGAGGCTCGCTCCGCTCGCACCTCAGGATGACGGAGCTTGCAGGGCTCAATCGACGCATAGCATATTTGTCAGGCGCACAACTGCCGGGTTCCATGACACGACGCTTGACAGATAATTCACTTGCCCCGCGTCCGCTCACTCCATAATATGACGATCGTCATTTATAAAGAGCAGGAACCATGAGCCTGGACGATCACCCCACGGTCAGGACCGTGCGCGCGCGCAGCAGCGAACCGGTCCGCGACGTCCCGGTTTCATCGGAACTGATCAAGGACATCGCGCGACGATGCGGAGCCGATGATGTCGGCATCATCGAGTTCGAACGGGCCGCCATCGCGCCGCAGCGGGACTTCATTCGCAAGGTCTATGGCCGGACGCGCTCGCTGCTCGCGATCGTCTGCCACATGAACCGCGAGCCGGTGCGCTCGCCCTCGCGCTCGGTCGCCAACGAGGAATTCCACAGCACCTACGATCACGTCAACGAAACCGCGCGTGCCATCGTTCGCGCGCTCGACGAGCACGGCATCCCGGCCTGCAACTCGGTTGCCGCGTTCCCGATGGAGATGGACCTGCCCAGGATCATGATGGTCCAGCACAAGCCGATCGCGGTGGAAGCCGGTCTCGGCCGCATGGGAATCCATCGCAGCGTGATCCATCCGAAATTCGGCAGCTTCGTCCTGCTCGGCACCATCCTGCTCGGATGCGAGGTCGACGCCCATGACCACCCGATCGACTACAATCCGTGCCTGGAGTGCAAATTGTGCGTCGCCGCCTGCCCGGTCGGTGCCATCAAGCCGGACGGCGGCTTCGACTTCCTGTCCTGCCACACCCACAATTATCACGACTTTCTCGGCAACTTCTCGCAGTGGGTGGAGAAGGTCGCGGATGCAAAGGACGCGAGGGATTATCGCGCCCGCGTTCCCCGCACCGAGACGTTGAACATCTGGCAATCGCTGTCGTTCAAGCCGGGCTACAAGGCGGCCTATTGCATCTCGGCCTGCCCGGCCGGCGAAGACGTGATCGGCCCCTTCCTGCGCGATCGCGACGGCCATTTCGCCGATGTGGTGCAGCCGCTGATCGACAAGGACGAGTTCGTCTACGTGATCCCGGATACCGACGCCGAGGACACGGTGACGCGGCGCTTTCCGCACAAGAAGCTTCAGCATGTCACGTCCGGCCGCCATACCGGCAGCCTGCAGGCCCATATCTTCTCGCTCTCGCTCGGATTCCAGCGCGGCCGGGCCCGAGGCCTGGATTTCGCGACGCATCTGCGCTTCACCGGTGCGAGTGCGCTCGATATGACTGTTGCGATCAAGGGCAAGGATCTCCAGGTCGTGCCGGGACGGCATGTCGGAGAGGCGGCTCTGACCATCACCGCTGACTCGCAGGCATGGCTGCGCATCCAGAATCGTGACCTCGAACTTGCGGACGCGATCGACGCAAAGCTGGTGAGCTACAGCGATGAGAAGCTGTTTGCGGCCTACATGCGATGCTTCCCGCTGTGATCGGCTGCGTAGGGCGGGTTAGCGAAGCGTAACCCGCCAACTCTGCTCACCCGCGGAGAAATGGTGGGTTACGCCTTCGGCTAACCCATTCTACGCATCCCACTGCGCTGCTTCTTACTGGGCGGAATAGACCAGCTGTTCGAGATCGGCAATCAACCCCGGCCCGGTCGGTTGCCATCCAAGCTTCCTGCGCGTCTGCTCGCTGGAGGCCGCCATGTCGTATGCCGCGAACGTGCCGAGCCAGCCAAAGAAGGCTTGCGCCTCTTGCGGGGCGATGGATTTGACCGGCAGCTTCAGCCGCCGTCCGATCGTTTCGGCAATATCGCGCATCGAGACCCCCTCTTCGGCGACGGCGTGATACCTTGCGTTCGGCTCAGCCTTTTCGATGGCCAGCCGGTAGAGGCGCGCCACGTCGAGAACATGCGCCGCCGGCCAACGATTTTGCCCGTCGCCGAGATAGGCGCACACGCCCTTTTCGCGGTACACCGCGATCAATGGGGTGATGAGACCCTGCCTGACAGGATCGTGGACCTGGGGAAGACGCATAGCCGACGCGCGGGCGCCCTTCAGCGACAGGGCCGTCTGTTCCGACACGCGGGGAAATGGGAAATCCGGCGATATCGTTTGGTTCTCAGTCGCGATCCGGCCGGGTTTGGCCAATCCTGCCAAGCCCCCGGTTACGATCAATGGCCTGTCCGATCCAGCCAGAACAGAACCCAGGGCTTCGATGGCGCGGCGGTCGATCTCGCAACTCTTCGCGAAATTGGACCAGTCGTGAACGAAGCCGAGGTGAATGACAGCATCCGAAACGCTTGCCCCCTTGCGCAAGCTATCAAGGTCCTCGAGCGAGCCGCGAAGAGCCTCCGCACCAACGGCAGAAATCGCGTTCGCCCCTTCGTCCGAACGGGCCATGCCAAGAACCTGATGTCCGGCGGCGATCAGGTCCTTGACGACGGGAGTGCCGATGAATCCGGTGGCACCAGTGACGAACACACGCATGAGGAAGTCTCCAGGTTTCGTTGGAGACAAATCTGGCCCTGCGCGCTATCCTGTTAAAGTAGTGACTTTATCATGGTATAATAGCTAACAGGATGAGCGAACCGCTCGCGCAAGAGAACCTGCTCGGCGCCTACCTGAAGGACCGCCGCAGCAAGCTCGATCCGGCCGTGTTCGGCTTTCCGCCGGAGCGGCGGCGCACGCCGGGCCTGCGCCGCGAAGAGGTGGCGCAGCGCGCCAACATCAGGGCGACCTGGTACACTTGGCTCGAACAGGGCCGCGGCGGCGCGCCCTCGGCCGATGTGCTCGACCGCATCGCGCGGGCGCTGATGCTGACCGATGTCGAGCGCGAGCATCTGTTCCTGCTCGGCCTCGGCCGCACGCCCGAGGTGCGCTACCAGAAGAGCGAAGGCGTCACCCCCCGGCTGCAGCGCGTGCTCGACGCGCTGGAGCCGCGCCCCGCCGTGATACGCACCGCGACCTGGGATATCGTCGCCTGGAACCGGGCCGCTACCGTGATGCTGACGGACTACGGATCGCTGCCGCCGCGCGAGCGCAACGTGCTGCGCTTCATGTTCCTCGATCCGCGCGTCCGCGCCGCACAACATGACTGGGCCAGCGTGGCGCGCTTCGTGGTCGGCGCCTTCAGGGTCGACGCAGCGCGTGCCGGCGCCGCTGCCGAGGTGCAGCCGTTCGTCGACGAGCTCTGCCGGCTCAGTCCGGAATTCGCGGCGCTGTGGCGCGACAACGACGTGCGAACACACGGCGAAGGCGTCAAGCAGCTCCGGCATCCGATCCTGGGCCCGGTCAAGTTCGAATATTCGGCATTCGCGGTCGACGGCCGGCCCGACCTCAGCATGATCGTCTACAATCCTGTTGATCCGGAGATGACGGAGAAGATCCGCGGGCTGATGGAGGCGGCGCCGGCGCACGAACGCGCGTGATCGTCGCGCGCCCCCACAAACCGAAACGCAAATTGAGTCGCTTGCCTGACACGACCTCAGATATAGTCGCCCACCACCGACCCAACGGTGGGATTTGGGAGAAGATAGCCATGAAAGCCACGTCACTCCTCGCGGGCCTAGCTGTCGCGATCTTGTCGATCGCCCCCGCAAATGCTGGGAATAAACCCGCACTCGCTAAGCAGGCAGCCTCGGGAGCACCCTGCTCCGTCTCCAGCAGTTGGCCTAATCCTACGCCGGTGGTTTGCTGGCCAGAGGGCGTCAAACGTTTCCACAACTTCAACGAATGCAGGGAATCCCTGCTCAAGTTTGGCCACGATACCAATGGCATTTCGTGGTGGTGCCACAGCCAGGGATACAAGACCTGACGGTTTCGCACTCAGAACGCGTCGAGGCCGCCAACGGAGGCGGCCTCCTTGATTGCAATGACGGTTAGTCCCGCGTCACCGCCGTCGGCCGCCACACCAGCAGCCGCTTCTCAACCGCAGTCACGCCCATGTCGATCAGGATGACGAAGGCCGACAGCACGAACATGCCCGCGAACACGCCGGCGACGTCGAACACGCCCTCGGCCTGCTGGATCAGGTAGCCGAGGCCGGCGGCGGAGCCGAGATATTCGCCGACCACCGCGCCGACCACCGCAAAGCCGACCGAGGTGTGCAGCGAGGAGAACATCCATGACAGCGCCGAGGGCCAGTAGACGTGGCGCATCAGCTGCCGCTCGTTCATGCCGAGCATGCGGCCATTGTCGAGCACCGTGGTCGGCACTTCCTTGACGCCTTGGTAGACATTGAAGAACACGATGAAGAACACCAGGGTCACGCCGAGCGCGACCTTGGACCAGACGCCGAGCCCGAACCACAGCGCGAAGATCGGCGCCAGCACCACGCGCGGCAGCGCGTTGACCATCTTCACATAGGGATCGAACACCGCGGCGACGCGCGGTTGCCGCGCAAACCAGAAGCCGACCAGGATGCCGCCGGCCGAGCCGATCACGAAGGCCAGGATGGATTCCCACAGCGTGATCGCGAGATGCTTCCAGATCACCCCGGTCGAGAACCACTTTACAATTTGGCTGAAGACGTCGACCGGATTGGAGAAGAAGAACGGCGGCAGCAGCACCTTGCCGAACACCGGCACGGTGGAGAAGAGCTGCCACATTACCAGTGTGACGACAGCGACCAGAACCTGCAGGGACAGCAACGCGACGCGCGACATCAGGCGGCTCCCGCCTGCGTCGACTGGACATAGCCCTTCATCACCTCGTCCTTCAGCACGCCCCAGATCTCGCGGTGCAGGGCATGGAAATCCTTCTCCATCCGGATCTCGGCGATGTCGCGCGGTCGCGGCAGCGTGATGCGCCAGTCGCCGATGATGCGCGCGCTGGGGCCGGCCGACATGATCACGACGCGATCGGCCAGCGCGATCGCTTCCTCGAGATCGTGGGTGACGAACAGCACCGCCTTGCGGTCGGCGCTCCACAATTCCAGCAGCAGATTGCCCATGATTTGCCGGGTCTGGGCGTCGAGCGGACCGAACGGCTCGTCCATCAGGAGGATCTTCGGATCGCGGATCAGGACCTGCGCCAGCGCAACGCGCTTGCGCTGGCCGCCCGACAGCATGTGCGGATAGCGATTGGCGAAGGCGCCGAGCCCGACCGAGGTCAGCCATTTCTGCGCGCGCGCGAGCGCCTCGGCGCGCGGCGTGCCGGATATCTCGAGCCCGATCGCGACATTGTCGATCGCGGTCTTCCAGGGGAACAGTGCATCGGCCTGGAACAGGTAGCCGGCATCACGGTTGAGGCCGCTCAGCGGCTTGTCGAAGATCCTTGCCGTTCCGGCCGCGGGCTTGAGCAGCCCGGCCGTGACGTTAAGCAGCGTCGACTTCCCGCATCCGGTCGGACCGACAATGGCGACGTACTCGCCATGATCAACCGAAAGATTGGCCTGCTCGACCGCGGTATAGACGCGTCCATCCGCCAACCGAAACGCCACCGTCGCATTGTCAAGCGCGACCGCCGTCGGCTCCGTCATCGTCACGCATTCCTCCCAAACTTTCCGAAATGGCTTAGCGGTTCGGGCGGGCAAGTCAACGCAGGAAGATGGCGTAGCAAACAAGGCTGCGGTCACGTGATTTTCAGACAGGCTGGGTTGCGCAATTGCGCAACCGGGTTGCGCATTGCGCCGACATCGTCGAGGCTGCGACCCAAAGCGACGGACAGGGAGACAATCATGCGGATCGCAGTGGTGGGCGCCGGAGGCGTCGGGGGCGGCTTTGGTGCGGCGCTCGCGCATGCCGGAGCCGACGTCACCTTTATCGCGCGCGGCGCTCATTTGGCCGCCATGCGCAGCGAAGGGCTGAAGGTTCAGGGCGGCCGCGGCGAAACCCATCTGGTACCGACCCAGGCGACCGACGATCCGGCAAGCGTCGGCCCGGTCGATATCGTGCTGTTCTGTGTCAAGCTGTGGGACGTCGAAAGCGCCGGCCAGCACATCAGGCCGATGGTCGGCCCCGACACGGCGGTGATCCCGCTGCAGAACGGCATCGACGCGCCCGACAGGCTGGTCCCGATCCTGGGACGCAACGCCGTGATGGGCGGCGTGGCGCAGATCTCGGCCTCGATCATCAAGCCTGGCGTCATCAACCAGGTCGGCACCTTCATGCGGATGATCTTCGGTGAGCTCGACGGCCGCATCACGCCGCGCGGCAAGGCGCTGCTCGATCTCTGCCTGAAAGCAGGGTTCGATGCGACCTTGAGCGAGCAGATCAATACCGAGCTCTGGATGAAGTTCGTCGGCCTCGCCACCAATGCCGGCATGACCGCGGTCACCAGGCTGCCGATCGGCAAGCTGCGCGACGATCCCGACTTGCGCCCGCTCTTCGTGTCGGCCTGCGAGGAGATCATCGCCATCGCCCACGCCAGCGGCATCAAGCTGCCGCCGGATGCACTGACGAAAGTGCTCGATTTCATCGGACACGCGCCGCCGGCGATGAAGGCCTCGATGGCGCTCGATCTCGAGCGTGGCAACCGGCTCGAACTGCCATGGCTGAACGGCAAGGTGGTCGAACTCGGCCGCAAGCTCGGCGTCCCGACGCCGACGCACGACATGCTCTATGCGGTATTGAAACCCTACGCGATGGGCGCGCCGTCCTGATAGCCCAGCAGAACCGAAATCTGCCGGCCCGCCTCGCGCACCAGCTTTGAATATTCCAATAGCTTCCGCTCGTCGATGCGCGCACTCGGTCCGTAGAGGCCGACCGAACCGACGACCTCGCCGCGGTGATCGAAACACGGCGCGGAGACGGCGACCGCGCCGGCAAAGATCTCGCCATGGCTGGTCGCATAGCCGTTGCGCCGCGCAAAGGTCAGCGCGTCCTCGAGCCGCGCGCGATCCGCGCTCTTTGCAATGCTGGCAAGAAGCGCGGCCTGCCGCTTCGGATCCATGAAGGCCAGCATCGCCTTGCCGGTCGATCCCTGGATCAGGCTTAGACTGTGGCCGACGCCGCGGCTGATCGAGAGCACGTGACGGCTCTCGCATTCGAGGATGCAGATGCCGCGATCATCCTGTTCGCGGAACAGCGCTGCGGTCTCGCCGGTTGCCTCGCGCAGGCCCTCGACGACCGGGCGCGCGATCGCGACCACCTCGAGGCCGTTCAGCCAGACATGGGCCAGCTTCATCACGCCGTGCGACAGCCGGAAGCGCTGCGGATCGCCTTCGGCCTGGATCAGGTCGCGCTGCGCCAGCGTCTGCAGCAGGCGATACAACGTCGGCCGGCTCAGCCCGACCCGCTTCTGGATCTCGATCACGCTCATCGTCGGCTGATCCGGCGTGAAGCATTGCAGGATCGCGATGGCGCGGTCGACCGCCCGCACGCCTGACGCCCCCTGCTCCGCGTCCTGAACTTCCGCCTTCGGTTTCTTTGCCATCCGTCCACATCCGCAAATTCGGCAGGGGCGCGCTGCATCCAGCGCGCTTGACCAATCGGCCCGCGCGGATACTATCTCAAATTATGAGAATAATGTCCACTAGATGGACATATGAAAATCGACGGGAGGATTGGAATTGCTGCAGACAGACGCCTCGCGCAGATGGGCCGCCGCCGCGATCGCCACGCTGATGCTCTCGACGCCGCTGGCGCACGCCGCACCCGACGGCTCGGGCATCTCGGACGGCGTGGTGCGGATTGCGGTGCTGGGCGACTACGGCAGCGGCCGCGATCTCGGCGGGCCGGGCTCGGTGACCGCCGCCAAGCTTGCCGCTGAGGATTTTCACAACAAGGTGCTGGGCAAGCCGATCGAGATCATCTCGGCGGATCACCAGAACAAGCCCGACGTCGCGGTCGGGATCGCGCGGCAATGGTTCGACGTCGAGCATGTCGACGCGGTGACCGATCTCGCGGTGAGCTCGGTCGGCCTCGCCGTCGCCGGCCTTGCGACGCAGAGCAACCGCACCGCGCTGGTCTCGGGCGCAGCGACATCGGACCTCACCGGCGACAAATGCTCGCCTGTCGTCACGCATTGGGCCGACGACACCTACGCGCTGTCGGCCGGCCTGGTCGGCGAGCTGAGCCGCCGCGTCGGCAAGGAATGGTTCTTCGTCGCGGTCGACTATTCGTTCGGCAGCGCGATGGTGAAGGATGCCTCGCGCGCCGTCACCGATGCCGGCGGCAAGGTGATCGGCGCGGTGCGCTATCCCTTCAACACCACCGACTTCTCATCCTTTTTGCTGGCCGCGCAGAGCTCCGGCGCCAAGGTGGTGGCGCTGGCCGGCACCGGCGCCGACACCGTCAACGCGGTCAAGCAGACCCACGAATTCGGCCTGCAACAAGGCGGGCAGACCATCGTCGGCATGCTGACCTTCATCTCCGACGTCCATTCGATCGGCCTGCGCGACGCGCAGGGCATGTACATCGCGTCCCAGTATTACTGGGATGACGACGACGGCACCCGCGCCTTCGCCAAGCGCTTCATCGAGATCGAGAAGCGCGAGCCGACCAAATTGCAGGCCGCGACCTACGCCGCCGTGCGCCATTATCTGAAGGCGATCGAGGCCGGCGGCAGCGACGAGGCGAAGGCGGTCAATGCCGAGATGCGCAAGCTGCCGGTCGATTTCTTCGGCCGCCCCGCGCACATTCGGAAAGACGGCCGCGTCGTCTACGACCTCTCGCTCTACCGCGTGAAGAAGCCGGAGGAGAGCAAATATCCCTGGGACTACTACCAGAAGATCGCGGCCATCCCCGGCGACAAGGCGTTCCGCCCCGAGGGAACCGGCGGCTGCAAGCTCGACAAGGACGCACCATCATTCGCCGCGACTGACCGTCGCGCAGGCCAGACAAGGAGGAGCCGATGCCGCTTCGCAACGATTTCGATCAGCTTGTTAACGTCAAGGGTGGCTTCATCAGCCGCGAGATCTTCGTGGACGCCGATATCTACCGGCAGGAGCTCGACAAGGTCTTCACCCGCGCCTGGCTGCTGGTCGGCCACGAAAGCCTGGTGCCCAATCCCGGCGACTTCTACACCTCGCGGATGGGCGAGGAATCCGTCATCCTCTGCCGCGACAAGAAGGGCGAGATCCACGTCTTCCTCAACTCGTGCCGGCACCGCGGAATGAAGGTGTGCCGCTACGAGCAGGGCAACACGTCGCTGTTCACCTGCCCCTATCACAGCTGGACCTACACCACCGACGGCAAGCTGCAGGGCGTTCCGCTGCACCGGACGCTGCATGACGGCGTGCTCGACCGCGAGGCGAACTCGTTGGTCTCGGTGGCGAAGCTCTGCAACTACAAGGGCTCGATCTGGGCGACCTGGGACAAGGATGCGCCCGACTTCATCACCTATCTCGGCGATGCCAAGGTCCATCTCGACCAGGCGCTCGACTGCCGCGACGGCCGCGAGGGCGGCTCCGAGGTGATCGGCGTCCACAAATGGGTGTTCCCCGCCAACTGGAAATTCGCGGCCGAGAATTTCCTCGGCGACACCTATCACAACCCAAGCCATCGCTCGGTCGACCTGATCGGCATCGGGCCGAGCGCTGCCGCCGGCAAGAAGGGTCGCCGCGACGACGAGCTGGAGAAGGCGCAGCACGTCTGGATCAGCTTTCCGGAAGGCCATGGCGTACACAGCGCGATCCAGCCGGAGGCCAATGAATACATCGAGTCCTTCCTCGACAACCCGATCCTCGAAAAATACTTCCGGCACTGTTTCGAGGAGCGCAAGCGGCGGCTCGGCGAAGGGGCGCGGCTGCTGCCGTTCGTCGGCACGATCTTCCCCAACACCTCCTATCACGGCCGCCAGCCGCGCGGACTTTGCGCCTGGCATCCGCACAGCCCGACCTCGACCGAAGGCTGGCGCTTCTTCCTCGTCGACAAGGACGCGCCGAAGGAAGCCAAGGAATATCTGCGCCGCTACTACATGCGCTACTCCGGCCCGGCCGGCATGACCGAGCAGGACGACATGGAGAACTGGCTCTATGCGACCGCGGCGAGCACCGGCACGGTGGCGCGGCGCTATCCCTTCAACTATCAGCAGTCGATGGGCGCCTACGTGACCGATCATCCGCTCGGCGGCGATGTCTCGACCCAAGTCACCGAGCAGATCGCGCGCGGCTTCTACCGCCGCTGGACCACCTACATGCAGGGCGGCGACTGGCACGAGTTGCTCGGATCGCCCGCGGGCAACCGGCAGGCCGCAGAATGACCGCGCCCGCAAAAACCGTCCTCGTCAGCGGGGGCACCTTCGGGATCGGCCGCGCGATCACGCTCGGCCTCGCCCGGCGCGGCCACGCGGTGGTCGCCTTCGGCCTCGAAGCGCCGCAGGTCTCGAGTACCGCAGAGAACGCCATTCCGGCCTTGCGCGAACAGCTTGATCGCGAAGGGCTCTCCGCCGAACTGATGGAAGCCGATGTGTCGCAAGCGAGCGACGTCGCCAGGGTGGTCGCGCACGCGATGGCGCGGTTCGGGCGCATCGACGGCGTCGTCAACAACGCCGCGATCGGCCCGCTCGGTACCGTGCTCGACACCGACGAGGCGCTGTTCGACCGGATCATCGCCGTCAATCTGAAGGGACCGTATTTGACCAGCCGCGCCGCGATCCCGTACATGATCGCGCAAGGCGGCGGCTCGATCGTCAACATCGGATCCGGCGCCGGCTGGGGCAAGCCGAACATGGCGGTCTACAGCGCGAGCAAGGGCGGCGTTGTCGCGCTGAGCGCGGCGATGGCCTACGACTTCTTTCACCAGCGCATCCGCGTCAACACCGTGATCCCCGGTGGTGGCGGCATCGTCAGCGGCATGAGCCTCGGCCGTGTCGGCGGCGACGCGGCACGTTTCGGCAGGGGCGCGCCGGGCACCGCCGCGGGCCGCGTCGCCGCCGGTGACGACATCGCCAATGTGGTCGCCTTTTTGCTGTCGTCAGACGCGGAAACGCTGTCCGGCACCGTGATCGATGTCGGCTGCTTCGCCCAGCAGGGCGGACCGATCCCGCCCAAGCCGGCGCTCTGACAACCCTGCGATGCCTGATGAGGAGATAGCGATGATGACGACCGTTCAGGATCAGGACAAGCAACAACACGCCGGCAACGCGGCGGTCGAGCGATCGGCGGCCTACTATCGGCTGAAGGCCGACGTCGAGGATTTCTACTATCACGAGGCCGATTTGCTCGACGATCGGCGCTTCCGCGACTGGCTCGAGCTACTCACCGACGACATCAGCTATTTCATGCCGATCCGCCGCAACGTGAAGTTCGGCCAGCAGGCCGCGCGCGAGAACACCAAACGGGGCGAAGGCATCAGCTGGTTCGACGAGGACAAATGGACATTGACCAAGCGGGTCGAGCAGATCCTGACCGGCGTGCACTATGCCGAGGAGCCGCTGTCGCGCATCACGCACATGGTCAGCAATGTGCAGATCAAGGGCGCGCGGCCGGATATCGAGGCGGCGCGCGAGCTGGACATCACCAGCCGCTTCCTCGTCTACCAGAACCGCGTCGAGTACGAGACCTACATCTTCGTCGGCCGTCGCAACGACACGCTGCGCCTGACCGACAATGGCTGGAAGATCGCGCGGCGCGAGATATTGCTTGAACAGAACATCCTGCTGGCCAAGAATCTCACCACGTTCTTCTGAGCGAGGCCAACTCCGGGCGAGGTCAAGGGTAGCAAGGGTAGCGATGATTGACGTGATGGCGATCAAGGTGGGGACGCGGCTGAAACTGGAGGCCGGCGTCGTCGCCGAAGTGGTGGAGAACATGGACGATGGCCAGTGGCTGCAGGTGCGCTATCTGGAGTGCCCCGCCCGGCCCGCCGACGTCGGCACGGTGGAGCTGTGCCACGCCCAGGACGTCATTAAGGTGCTCAGCGAGTAGTCCCAGTCAACGGACCGACGATCATGCTGCGATTTGAATACATGCCGAGCGATTTTCATCCGCTGTTCCTGTTCCTCGGCGAAGCCGCCGATCTCGCCGCGCTGGCAAGGCTGCTGCGACGCTTTGCCGAGAACCCGCAGTCCATTGCCGTGGCGGAGCGGATTCCCGGCGCCGTCTCGCGCGACGCGCTGGTGCTGGCGCCCGCCGACGACGAATTCGGCATGCGCGATCTCGGCGGCCGGTTTGCCTGGAAGCTGACCGATTGGCAGGCGGAGCGGATCGCAGAGCGCATCGAGCTGTTGACCCCCGAGGATAACAAGTCCGGCTCGGAGATCGTCGAGATCGGCAGCGACGGCGAGATCCCGGTCAAGCTGTCGCGCGGCGAATTCACCGACGACTTCCTGATCACGCGCAGATAGCGGTGTTCGCGTGAGTACTCACCGCAAACCAAAGATCCTGATTGCCGGCGCCGGGATCGGCGGCCTCGTCGCAGGATTGTCGCTGCTGCAGCGTGGCATCGAAGTCGAGATTTTCGAGCAGGCGTCCGAGCTGCGCGAGCTCGGCGCCGGTGTCCAGCTCAGCGCCAACGGCACACGCGTCCTGATCGCGCTCGGGCTCGAGCAAGAGATGCAGGCGATCGCCTGCGAGCCCTCGGGCAAGGAGATCAGGCTGTTCAGCACCGGGCGGACCTGGAAATTGTTCGACCTCGGCGCCTCCTCGCGCGCGATCTACGGCGCGCCCTACTGGATGGTGCATCGCGGCGACTTCCACCGCGTGCTGGTCGACGCATTCAAGGCTCGGGCACCGGGGCACCTGCATCTCGGCAGTCGCTGCAGCGGATTTGACCAGGACGGCGACGGCATCTGGCTGCACCTAGCCAATGGCGAGCGTCGGCACGGCGACATCGTGGTCGGCGCCGACGGCGTGCACTCCGAAATTCGCCGGCAGATCGGCGGCGACACCAAACCGTTCTTTTCGGGCGTGGCCGCCTGGCGCGGCCTGGTGCCGATGGAACGGCTGCCGGCGAGCCTGCAACGCGACGTCGGCACCAACTGGATCGGCCCGGGCGGCCACGTCATCACCTATCCGGTGCGCCGCGGCGCGCTGTTGAACTTCGTCGGCATCTTCGAGGGTGAGAGCTGGTCGGTCGAATCGTGGACCGAACGCGGCACGCGCGAAGCCTGTAGCGATGCCTTTGCCGGATGGAATCCAGAGATTCACACCATCATCGCGAGCCTCGATATTCCCTACAAATGGGCGCTGCTCGGCCGCGACCCGCTCGATCGCTTCGTCGTCGGGCGCGCCTGCCTGCTCGGCGACGCCGCGCATCCGATGCTGCCGTTCCTGGCCCAGGGCGCCAACATGGCGATCGAGGACGGCATGGTGCTGGCGCGCTGTCTTGAAAGCTTCCCGCCCGAGGAAGCGCTGCGGCGTTACGAGGCCGCGCGGCTGACGCGGACCAACGCGATCGTGGTGAAGTCGGCCGAGAATGCCAGGCGCTTCCATAATCCCGCGCTTGCCGACGCCGAAGGCGCCGACGCCTACGTCTCGCGCGAATGGCAGCCGGACCGGGTGCGCGAGCGCTATGACTGGCTATTCACTTACGATGCGTTGAACGTGTCGGTCTGACGGCCGGCGTTCGACGGGTCAGGTACTCCTGCATCAGTAAGCGTGATGCCGGCGATGCGTCCGGCGCTTCGGAGGCGGCGGCGGAGCAAAAAACGGATTCACCGAGCACATTGCGCCACGGCCCGACGCGCTCGCCTGGCACTGCGGGATCGAGGTGAAGCTGCAATCGATATAGTTTCCGCCGCCGAACCGGCCGCCATAGACATGCATGCACACCGGATAGTTCGGATCGTAAGCCTGCCCGGCTGCAGGTCCGGCCAAGGCGACCGCGAATGCGGCGATCGCGAACAGTTTCAGGCGCATCGGTCCCTCCTTGTTGCTCGGACGGTTTCCCCACAGCTGCCGGAGTTAGTCAACCACATCAGCGGCGCGACGGCCATGCGGGCATGATTGACGGTCAGCCCAAGCGCTAGTTACCGGGTTGGCGGTATCGTTGACCCCGCTCCTTGGTCGGCTTTTTTGCACCCTTGTAGAATGGATTGACCGAGCACGATGCGGATCGCCCCGAGGCCGTCGCCTGGCATTGCGGAAGCGACGTGAAGCTGCAATCGACGTACTCGGGCGTCAGCCTGCCTTCATAGACTTCCATGCAGACCGGATAATTCGGATCGTACATCTGCGCGGCGGCGGGCACGGCGAGACAAGCGCCGAGGGCGGCGATGACGATGGTGAATTTCAAGCGCATCGAATTCTCCTCAAGCCTGGTCCGGATCGCCGGGCGCGTGGCTATCGCTGGTCGTCGGCCGGCTTGCCGTCGCCCTCGCCGAGGCAGCGGATCATGAAGGCCGTCGTGTCCCGCGGCAGCACTTGCGCGGCGCGCGCCTTGAGACGGCATTCGAGCTGCGCGATCTGGCGCGCCCGCTGCCGTTCGGACGGCAGCGTCGATTGCCGCAACCGGCGCAACGTCATCGGCGAGCCGTCAGATTCGAAGCTCAGCTCGTACTTCTTGCCGTTCTGGTCGGTCGCGGCGCAGGAGATGGTGGACACCTGCCGCGTGATGAAGCTTCCGACCTGGCGGCATGAGCCGGTCGACATCTCGACCAGCGGCACCGGCAGGCCATCCACCCGCGGGCGGTCGCTGGACTTCAGCAACATGCGGTCGACCGCGAGCTCGAACAGATTGTCCTGGGTGCGCTCGGTGCTCTCGCCGGAGAACGAGATGATGTGGCTCTTGTCGGCGGGATCGTCGAGCACCACGGTGAATTCGGAACGGCCGCGCAGAGTGTGGAAATAGGCGACTGCCTTGCAGGTGTAGCTGCGGCCCGCAACGGTGACATTGCGGCAAGTGCCGGACATCAACGCGTACAGGTCGACGTCGTAGACCGGACCGGCGGCAACGGCGAGCGCCGGCCAGCAGAGGACGGCAGCCGCAATCAAATGAGCGAAACGGGAGATCATGCTGAAACGGTCGAAAACACGGTCGCTGGAGGGATCCATGGCGCAAGGTCGCTGATTTCCACGGACTGTGCAACGACGAAGCAGGCCTAAATGTGGACACTCCGCGAACGGCTGGGGAACGCAGCGCAATCCGTGCTGAAAGGCCGCGGCGTCAGATTTGCGGGCCGGACAACGTCACCTCGCGCTCGGCGCGGAACACGTTGCTATAGAGGTTCGCGATCCACTGGCGGCCGCTTGCCGTCATGTTCAGGCAGTTGATGGCGCCCTGAATGTGCGGCGCAACCATGTTCCAGTAGAATTGCGGATAGCGGTCGACGATATCGGCCGGCGACTCATAGCCGAGCTGGCGGTTGATGCCGACCTCCTCGAACTCGTGATAGAGCGCGTTGGCCTTCCTGATGTAGTTGGGATCGCCGAGCTGGCCGATGAAATCGGCCGCCCGGACGATCGACGCCTCATCGTCATATTCCTGGCCCTCGGGCGCCGGAAACCGCGTGCCCTCGATGTTGCGCGCGACGCGCTCGCGATCGAGCGGAAGGACGGCCTCGAGCCTGTCGAGCACATACAGCTTCGAGCGGTCGACATGATACGGCATCAGACCGGCATCCGACGAGCCACGTGGCAGCACCACCTTCTTGCCGGAGGCATCGATGACGTAGCCATCGGGTCCATCGCCTTTCAGCAGACCGCGCACATAGCCGATGTCGTGAGTCAGGCAGGCGATGATGGTGTGGGTGTAGTCCTCGGCGGTGACGTGGGTGTGCAGCGCGCGGCCGCGGATGATGTCATGCCCGGCGAGCGTGACCAGCATCGTGTGCTCGACATTGTGGTAGAGCGCGTCGCTGTTGCCGATGCATTCCAGCGCGATGCGCGCGGCGGCTGGCAGGAGTTCGCCGAAGCGCGCCTGCGAAGCGCCGAAAGTGCGGCTGACATGCGTGGCGAGAAACTTCTCCAAAGCACCTGCCGCCAACTCAGGTAACGTCATCATCGATGCAGCCCCCGACCGCGCAACGTTCCTCGCTCGCCCCGATCTCTCGTCGTAGTTGGGCAGCGACTATAGCGTATCTACGGGCGTGCGGCTACGCGCTGACGGGCGTGACGATTCGCTCCGGCCGTACTTTCCCGGTCTTGCCCGCTGCGGCGCCAAAGCTGCCGATAGTGGCATGAACCCTGCATGATTCGGGTCAGACCGGGTTAACCCCACTGATAAAGGCCGTCATGCTCGTTACGCTCGTCGCCATCCTCTGCAATGCTCAACTCTGCATGGAAAAGGTCGTCACCACGAGTGACCAATCCGGCATCACGATGGGCGCCTGCGCAGTGAATGCGCAGATCGGCATCGCCGATTGGCTCGCCAAGGGGCCGTATCACGAATGGCACCTGCAGAGCTACAAATGCATCATGGGCAAGTACGTACCCAAGAACGAAGTGTGATGTGTGCTCACAGCCCCGTACGGGGCTGACCCGCTTCGACCGGAACAGCCCGCGAAACCACCGCGCAGGCGTCCGCGCCTCGAGTCAAAGTCCAATTTATGGGCTATCACTGTCGTTAACGACGGTGAGACATGAGGTCGCCCTGGAATGCCCGCAACGCCGCTGATTGCCTATGCGCATGTCGGCAAGAGTTTTGACAGTGGTCGCGTGGTGGCGGTCGACGACGTCTCGCTTGACGTGGCCGAGGGTGAATTCCTGGCGATTGTCGGCGGCTCGGGCTCCGGCAAGACGACGCTGCTGAGGCTCGCCAATCGCCTGATCGAAGCCGACTACGGCCGGATCGCCGTCGAAGGTGAAGATGTCAGCCGCGTCGATCCCATCCTGCTGCGCCGCCGCATCGGCTATGTCTTCCAGAGCGGTGGGCTGTTTCCGCATCTGTCCGTCGCCGGCAACATCGGCATCACGTCGAAGCTTCTCGGCTGGACGCAAGCGGAGATCTCGGCGCGGGTCGACGAACTGCTCGACCTTGTGCGGCTCGACCCCTCACAATATCGCGAGCGTATGCCGCACGAACTCTCCGGCGGCCAGCGTCAACGCGTCGGCGTCGCGCGTGCGCTGGCTGCGAAGCCGCGCATCGTGCTGATGGACGAACCGTTCGGCGCGCTCGATCCCCTCACCCGCGACGCGCTCGGCGACGATTATCGAACGCTGCACCGCGAGCTCGGCCTGACCACGGTCATGATCACCCACGACATGACCGAGGCGTTGCTGCTGGCCGACCGTGTCGCGGTGATGCGTGGCGGCAGGCTGCTGGCCCAGGGCACGCCGGCGGAGCTCTCGGCCAGCGCCGACGGCTATGTCGGCGAACTGATGCGCACGCCGCGGCGGCAGGCGGAACGCCTGGGCGCTTTGCTGCCGCGGGGCGACACCGCATGAATCTATCAGCCGATCCGCGCTGGAGCGAGGCGCTCGCGCATCTGCCCGACTATCTCGGCAATCATGTGCGGGTCAGCGTCGCCGCGCTGGCGCTCGGGCTTCTGATCAGCCTGCCGCTTGCGATCATCGCCCGCAACCGGCCGGTGCTGCGCACGACGTTGCTCGGGCTTGCCAGCATCGTGCAGACCGTGCCCGGTCTCGCGCTGCTCGCGTTGTTCTATCCCCTGCTGCTGGCGCTCGCCGCGTTGACCGCGGCGTGGCTCGGCTTCAGCTTCTCCGCCTTCGGCTTCCTGCCGGCGGTGCTGGCGCTCGCGCTCTATTCGATGCTGCCGGTGTTGCGCAACACCATCACCGGCCTGTCGGGGGTCGATCCGGCGGTGCTGGAAGCCGCCCAGGGCGTCGGGATGACGCCGCGGCAATCGCTCACCATGGTCGAGCTTCCGCTGGCGCTGCCGGTGATGATGGCTGGAATCCGCACCGCGGCGGTATGGGTGATCGGGACCGCCACCTTGTCGACGCCGATCGGCCAGACCAGCCTAGGCAACTATATCTTCGCGGGATTGCAGACCCAGAACTGGGTGTTCGTGCTGTTCGGCTGCTTCGCAGCGGCCGTGCTCGCGCTTGTGGTCGACCAATTGCTGGCGCTGATCGAGAACGGCCTGCGCAATCGCAGCCGCGTCCGGACGGCGCTCGGCGGGCTTGGTATTGCCGCCCTGATCGCGGCGACGCTGGTGCCCGCGATCGCGCGTCCGCATGCGGGCATCGTCGTCGGCGCCAAGACGTTCACCGAGCAATATGTGCTGTCGGCGTTGATCGCGCAGCGGCTGCAAGCGGCCGGCCTTCCGGCCACGACCCGCGCCGGCCTCGGCTCCAACGTGATCTTCGACGCGCTCACGGCCGGCGATATCGATGTCTATGTCGACTATTCCGGCACGCTGTGGGCCAACCAGTTCCACCACACCGACATCAAACCCCGCGCCGAGCTATTGGGCGAGTTGCAGACGACGCTGGCGAAGCAAGACATCACGCTGCTCGGCGAGCTCGGCTTCGAGAATGCCTATACGCTGGTGATGCCGAGGAAGCGCGCCGAAGAGCTCGGCATCCATTCGATCGGCGACCTCGCCTCACGCGCCGCCACGATGTCGATCGCCGGCGACTATGAATTCTTCTCGCGGCCGGAATGGGCCGGCATCCAGAAGGCCTATGGGCTGGCGTTCCGCGCCCAGCGTCAGATGCAGCCGGATTTCATGTATGCGGCAGTCGCCTCCGGTGAAATCGACGTGATCGCGGGCTACACCAGCGACGGACTGATCGCGAAATACGATCTTGTCACGCTCGAGGACAACAGGCACGCCATCCCGCCCTATGACGCCATCGTGCTGCTGTCGCCAAAGCGACGCGACGACGAGACGCTCAAGGCGACGCTGCGGCCGCTACTCGGCAAGATCGATATCGCCGAGATGCGCGAGGCGAATTTGCGCGCGTCGGGCAATGACGCATCATCGTCGCCCGACGCCGCGGCGCGCTGGCTGTGGCAGAAGGTCGAAGGAAAATAACCTCTCGCCGTCACTGCGAGCGAAGCGAAGCAATCCACCTCTCCGCATGCGAGGAAAGATGGATTGCTTCGTCGCTACGCTCCTCGCAATGACGACGTCTCACAGTCCCTTGATGATCCCCGCATCGATCAACAGGCGGTTGAAGCGGCGTGCTTCTGCGCCGTCCTTGCAGGAATAGAACGCGCCGTTGCAGCGAAGCATGATCGCCTTCTGCTCCTCGAACGACGGATCGAGCGGAATGCCCGCAGCTTCCTGAATCACCAGCGGCAGATAGGCGGCGTCGATCGTGTCCATCACCGCCGGGCTCTTCACCGGCTCGAAGTTGATGGCGTCGATCGCATAGTAGGTCGCGTAGTAACGCGGATCGTAATCCATCAGCTTCTTGCCGATGCCGGCCTCGTCGAGATCGGGATCTAGCAGCTGCGGCGAGAATTCCGGCTGATGATCGCCGTAACGCACGATCAGGAAAGGCTGCGCCGGAAACTTCTTCTTCAGCGCCGCGACGAAGCCGGCATAGTCGCCAGCGCTCATCGCCTGCCGGCGCAGATATTCGTCGACGGCGGGCTTGTTGCCCGGCCGCTTCCACGACGGCAGCAACTCCGGATGGAATTTGGTTTCCCAGGGGAAATGATTGGCGGCGAGATAGACGAAGGCGAACAGCGGCGTGCCTGACGTCTTCTGCTCGGCCATCAGCTTCAGCGCCTTGTCGTAGAAGAAGCTGTCGGGCTCGACGTCCTTCGCATGCAGGTCATGCGCGTCGTAGAAGCGCTGGATGCCGGTCGTGGTCTGGAAGTTGCGCGCGCTCATGAAGGCGCCGAATGCGGGATAGAGCGAGAGCGTGTCGTAGCCGCAGCGGCGCAGGGCCAACGGCAGGCCGCGCTCCACGCGTCCCGATGCGATGCGGGTGACGAAATAGGAGAACCGGCCGAACGAGCGCGAGGACAATCCGGCAAGCACGTTGTACTCCGTGAACCAGCTCGGCCCGCCATTGCTCTCGGCGAGGAATTTGCGCTCGACGCCGTCATAGGACTTGAACTGGCTGCCATAGCCCGGCGGCACCTTGACGCCGGAGGCGGCGCGGATGTCGAAACTCGATTCATCATGGATCATGATGATGTTCGGCCGCCGCCCGGCAGGATGGCAGGCATCGACCAGGGGCATCCTAAGCTGGTCGCTCGCGGTCGGATCCGACTCCATGAAACCGTAGGCGACGAAATCGGACACGGCCGTGACGCCGGAGCGCGCGAACTTCGAGAGATAGCCGTCGTCGTAATAGCCGCGCCAGGCTTCGTCCGGCCAGGCGAAGGCATAACCCGAGAGGGCCGCGGTGCAGGCGAGGCAGGCGGCCGCAGCCGGCAGGCGGCGGATGCGGAACGGATCGAGCCACCACAGCGCGTACATCAAGGGCAGCGTGACGAGGCCGGCGCCGATGATCGACCAGCGCAGGCTCGGGAAGATCGTCAGCAGGAACGCCGCGGTGTCGCGGTCGATCACCATCAGGTCGACGAAATTCGCGGTCATCTGCACCACGTCGTGCTTGAAGCGCGACAACAGCACCAACACGACGACCAGCGTCAGCGACAGCGCGCCCGACAGCGCCGGCCGGCGCAGCAGCGCGATGAACAGGAAGTTCAGGATTCCCCAGGTGAGCAGGAAGCAAAGCCGCGAGCCGAAATCGGTCTCGGTGCGCAGCATCAGGATCAGCGCGCCGAAATGCGGTGCCGCGACCGCCATCAACCGCCAGATGCCGAGCGCGGCAAGACCGCCGGCCAGTGCGGCAACGGAGGAGTTTTGCTGAGGCGCGGGCGCCATGGGCGGGACGCAATACAACCCGGCGCAATGCCACCGCCTTGACTGGCAACGGCCAGGAGGCATGCGGCACAGCCGGTGTCTGGACCGCGTCACAAAACCGTAATTGAATCGTCATGAACGCGCAATGAATTTGCCGCGCCCAGCCTGGCCGCGGCAGGCAGCGCGCATACCTTAAACTTTGGCGGCCGGCGCGGCGTGGCTCGCGATGCCCGCGATGAAGAGATCGACGATGTCGGCAGCCATCTGCTCGACCTCCGCATCGCCGACACCCCAGCGCGGCAAATGGCCGTCGATGTGCATCCGCGCGAAGCCATAGACCAGCGCGCGGCCGGCGATCTGGACCTGCCTGAGGTCGCGCGTCTCGAGTTGGCCAGCTGAAAATGCCTCCGCCAGCGTGCGCTCGGTCAGGCCGATCAACTCGGCATTGTCGCTGGAGACGGCGGCCGAGCGGTCGTGGTCGAAGAAGCGGCGGCTGGAGATGATCTCGAAATGGGTCGGGTTCTTCATCGCCCAGCGCAGATAGGCGATCCCGAGATGGCGGAAGCGGCCGAGCGGATCGCCTGACGGCGCCTCGGCCAGCGCCGCCTCGATCTCGGCGCGAAAGCGGCGTTGCGCCTCCTCCGCCACCGCATTCATCAGTGCGTCCCGGCTCGGGAAATGCCGGAACGGCGCGCCCGGCGAGACCCCGGCGCGGCGCGCGGCCTCGCGCACGCTGACCGCCTCCGGCCCGCCCTCGCCGACCAGTTGCATGGCGGCATCGATCAGGACGCGGCGGAGGTCGCCGTGGTGATACGGCCTCGCCGCCGGCGCCCGCGTCGCGACCGGACGCGGCTTGGTGGACCGGCGGCCGGTGGACGGGCTTTTGGCGGGGCGGCGCATGGCGCACCACTAGCATCACCCGCTTGTGAATGTAAGCGATGATTACACGGATTGACCGCGCGTGGGCGCGAAATGTAACTGGTGATTACATGAACGGGAGGCGGGATATGGCGACGCATCGCAACTGGTTCGAGGGCTGGCGGCTGTTTGGCCTGCTCACGCTCACCCTGATCGGGCTTTCGATCTGGATCGCCGCGATGCGGCAGTTCGAGGTCGAGGGTGTGCGGATGGTGATCCGCTTCACTGCGCGGACCTCGCTCTTGTTCTTCTGCCTCGCCTTCTCGGGGGCGGCGCTGGCGCGGCTGTGGCCGAACGCCTGGACGCACTGGCAGCGCCGCAACCGCCGTTACCTGGGCGTCACCTTCGCGGCCTCGCACGCCATCCATGCGGTCGCGATCGCAGCCTTCGCGATCCTCGATCCGCCCGGCTTCGCCGCCGCAACCTCGGCGGTCTCGTACATCTTCGGCAGCATCGGATATGCCTTCATCATCGCGTTGACCGCGACCTCATTCGATCGCACGGCTGCGATGCTGGGCCCGCGCGCCTGGCGCCGGCTGCATCTCATCGGCGGCTACTATCTGCTGCTGCAGTTCATGGTCTCGTTCGGCAAGCGAATTCCCGAGATGCCGCTCTACGCGCTGTTCCTGTTGCCGCTCGCCGCCGTGTTCGCGCTCAGGATGATCAGCATGGCCGCGCGGCCTGCGCCGCGTCAGGCGCAGGCGAGCTGAGATCGGGCCACCTCACACCAGGTGAAACTTGCGGCCGAGCTGGCGATGAACCGACAGCACCGCGCGGTCGACGTCGCTGATCAGGCTGTCACCGAGCACGACGTTCGGAATTTCCCAGTTGCGCCCGATCTGCGCATCGGGCAGCGCTGCGACCGCCGGCACACGCGCGGTCTCGCAGCCGGGCTGGGCGCGCAGCGCCTCATCCGCAAGCTGGGTCAATTCGTCCTGGCTCTTTCCATCAGTCATGACCTCGGTCCTGACTCCGGAAGATGGCTCACTGATGGCCAAGATTCTCCAGTTCCTTAGCGCGGGCTTCGGTCATGCTGCGCATGCATTCGCCGGCATCAAGGCGGGCGATGGTGCCCTCGCCGAGGTCGTAATACAGGCAGTTGGCGTCGCGGTACTGGATCCAGAGCCGTTGCGCGGCGCGCAGCTGTTCGCGCTGCTTGTCGTCGGCGGCATCCTTCAACGCCTTCTGATAGGCGACGTTCATCCGCTTGTCCCACTGCGCGGTCTTGGCCTTGAGGCATTCGACCATCTGATAGGTACCGCCGTCGCAGGATGGCTCGCCAACGCTCTGATCGCCGGCGCGAACAACCGGCGCGGTGAAGGCGATGGAGACGGCCGCCAGAACGGCCATGAGCCTGCACGCGCCTATCGTGACAGTCGATGTCATGGCACTTTCCCTGTTCGATCGATCCCGTCGTCGCAGCATACATGAGTGCCGCCGCGGTGCATCCCGTCACCGCCGGCCGCGCCGCGGCTGGCCTTCCCGGTCCGCGCGGGATATTTCATATGCATGGAGGGACCATGCGGCGCGCCGTGACGCCTGTGATCGTCTTGGCGGCGTTCGGCCTGCTCGTCGGTGGGCTGTTTCGCTATGCCTTCGATGAGTCCGACGAGGCCTCCGTCTCGAATTATGTGCGCAGCGCCCTCGACGGCGCAGCCCTCACGGTGATCGTCTGGGCGACGCATCTCTATCTGGCCGCACGTGGTGGCTGGCTGCGACGGCAATCACTCATCGTCGAGCTGATCGGCCGCTCTGTGATCCTCGCCGTCACCGTTGCGGCCGCCGCGATCGTGCTGGAAATCGTGCTCTACGGGCATGGGCTCGAAGCCAAGTGGATGCGCGAAACCTTCCTGAAGATCATTGGCGTCGGCCTGCTGCTGTCGATCCCGATCACGACGATCTACGAGCTGGTCCGGATGATCGGCGGGCATACGCTGCTTGGCATCGTGCTCGGACGCTATCGGCAGCCGGTGCGCGAGGAGCGCGTGCTGCTGTTTCTCGACCTGGTCGGCTCGACGACGCTGGCGGAGTCGATGGGCGAGCTGCGCGTGCAGGAATTGCTGACGCGCTTCTTCTTCGACATCGACGAGCCGATCGTGTCGCACGGCGGCGAAGTCCACGCCTATGTCGGCGACGAAGTGATCGTGACCTGGCCGGCAAATGCCGACGGGCGATCGCGGCGGTATCTCGATTGCGTGTTCGCGATCGAGGATCGCCTCGCCAAGCGGGCCGATCAATATCGCAAGGAGTTCGGCGTGGTGCCCGCGTTTAGGGCCGGGATGCATGCCGGTCCGGTCGTCATCGCGGAATGCGGGGGCTCGCGGCGACAGATCGCCTATTTCGGCGACACCGTGAACGTCACGGCGCGGCTGCAGGCGCATTGCAAGGAGGCCGGCCGGCCGCTGCTGGTATCGGGCGACCTACTCCGCCTGCTGCCGCCGGACCGGGATTTAGTCGTCGAGCCGCTCGGCTCGACGCAATTGCGCGGACGTGCCGCGTCGATCGACATCTTCTCCGTCGCGCGGCGCGTATCGTCCTAAACGATCTCTTAAAATGCACCGGCATCAGCTTCCGCTGAGCCGAAAGCGCGCATTGAATCGAATGCGGTCGCAGCCTGTTAAGGATGCGACGCACACCGTATTTGCACCGGGTTCCACCTTAACGCAGGTGTAAGACCGCGCCCCGCATGGTGCGCAGACAGGTGTCATTCAACAAAAACAAGGTTGCCCATCGATGGCGCAACAGGCGTCACAATCGATTATTGCCGAACTCGAGGATGCGGTCCGGGACGGGACATCAGCCAAGCGCGTGCAGACGCTGCGGCAGGTCACCGATCTGTTCCTGAACGACGGCGACCGCCTCAACGATGAACAGGTCAAGGTGTTCGACGACGTGCTCTGCCTCTTGGTCGCGCGCGTCGAGACCCGTGCGCGGGCCGAACTCAGCAAGCGGCTCGCACCGCTCGACTATGCGCCGTTCGAGGTGATTCAGCACCTCGCCTGGGACGACGACATCAGCGTCGCCGGCGACGTGCTGACCCACTCCAGCCGCCTCTCGAACGACGCACTGCGCGAGATCGCGAGCAGCAAGGGCCAGGACCACCTGTTCGCGCTCTCCGCGCGGGAAAACCTGCCGCCTTCCGTCACCGACGTGATCATCGACCGCGGCGAGGACAAGGTGATCCGGCGTCTCGCCAAGAACGCCGGAGCGCAGTTCTCCGACAACGGCTATTCCAGCATCGTCGCCCGCGCCGAAGGCGACGACGAACTGGTCGAGATCCTCGGTCTGCGCATCGACATTCCGGCCAAGCTGCTGCGCGACCTGCTGCAGCGCGCCAAGGATACGGTGCGCGCCCGCCTGCTCTCGATCGCATCGCCCCGAGCGCGCGAAGAGATCAGCCACGTGCTGAACGACATCGCCCAGGAAGAGGCCGCGGCGCCGCGCCGCAACTACGGCATCGCCGAAGAGCTGGTCAAGCTGATGAAGCAGCTGAACGAGCTCGACGATGCGGCCGTCTACAAGTTCGCCGAAGAGGGCAAGCTCGACGAGGTCACGGTCGCGCTTGCCGTGCTCAACGACATGCCGATCGCGATGATCGAACGCCTGATGCTCGGCCTGCGCTCCGACCTGATCCTGATCCCGTGCCGCTCGGCGCGGCTCAACTGGCCGACGGTCGAAACCATCCTGCGCAAGCGGCCGCTACCGCTGCCGCTCGACAATGCGACGCTCGAGATCGCGCAGCGCGACTACCGCCGGCTCTCGCTGGAAACCGCGCAGCGCACGGTGCGGTTCTGGCAGCTGCACAACAGGATCGAGAAGCAGCCGATGGCGGCCGGCTAAAGCGGGATGGGTTTAGGTTGAATCGATTTGGGATTCCCAAATCAGTGTGTTTCTGATTCACCATGCTGGC
>NZ_JASAUT010000048.1:0-38464 GCF_029952935.1 Bradyrhizobium sp. Mp19
AAGCGCCAAGGACCCAACGGCTTCCCGCCCACCCTCATCCTGACAGACTTCCAAGACACAGGGACCCATAACCACCGCACTCAATCATGAACGGGATTGTGGCCCCAGCGCGCGCAACAATTGAGATTTGGGGTAATGGGTCCCGGCCTTCGCCGGGACGACGGGAAGGATGGTTCTCGATTCAAGTTGCCACACCACGCGGTGTCATCACCCACGCATGCGCATGCGGGTGATCCAGTATTCCAGAGACGGCGGTGCCGAGCATATCTCACGTCAAATGCCGCACAATCGCGAGCCCGGCAAACAGGCCCGCGATCGACAACACCACCGAGCCCGCGACATACAGCACCGCAAGGCCGAGCTCGCCGCGCTCATAGAGCAGCGCGGTGTCGAGCGAGAAGGCGGAGAAGGTGGTGTAGCCGCCGAGGATGCCGGTCATCAAAAATAGCCGCCAGGGCTGCGAGGCGTCGCCCTTGAAGGCGAGATAGCCGGCGATCAGGCCCATCACGGTCGAGCCCGTGATGTTGATGATAAAGGTGCCGTAGGGAAACGCGGTGCCGATGCAGCGCGCGCAGGTCACGTTGATCAGCTGGCGCAGCGTCGCGCCGAGACCGCCGCCGAAGAAGACGAGGAGATAGCTTGCCGCGTTACCCACCAATGCCCCCGCTGGTGTGTGTCGAGTGAGGGCGCATCTTGCCGCACACTCAAATCACCCACCCCTGAAAGGGGAGGGTCGACGCGAATGAAATGAGCGGCGGGGCGGGGTCACAGTCTCTCCATTTAGAGACTGCTCGTGTTGAGAGATGCCCCCTCCCCGTTTCGCATTTCGCTTCGCTGCATGCGAAACGACCCTCCCCTTTCAGGGGAGGGTGAAGAAATATGCGACGGTCGAAGCCGCGCTCAGCCGGCCTTGCCGAACAGCTCGTCGACATAGTCCCAGTTGACGAGGTTTTCGACGAACGCCTTCAGATAGTCCGGACGGCGGTTGCGGTAGTCGATGTAGTAGGAGTGCTCCCAGACGTCGACGCCGAGGATCGGCACCGCGCCATGAACCAGCGGGTTCTCGCCGTTCGGGGTCTTGGCGACCTCGAGCTTGCCGCCCTTGACCTGCAGCCAGGCCCAGCCGGAGCCGAACTGGCCGGCGCCGGCGGCGGCGAAGTCGGCCTTGAACTTGTCGAAGCCGCCGAGGTCTTCGTTGATCTTCTTCTCGAGCCGGCCGGGCAGCTTGCTGCCGCCGCCATTCGGCTTCATCCACTTCCAGAAATGGATGTGGTTGTAGTGCTGGCCGGCATTGTTGAAGACGGCCGCGTTCTTGCCGAACGAACCCTTCACGATCTCCTCGAGGGACTTGCCTTCGAATTCGGTCCCCTTGATCGCGTTGTTGCCGTTGGTGACGTAGGCCTGGTGATGCTTGTCGTGATGAAACTCCAGCGTTTCCTTGGACATGTAGGGCGCAAGGGCGTCGTGGGCGTAGGGCAGATCGGGTAGCGTGAAGGTCATGGGGTAATGTCCAACAGAGGGTGGGAGACTACACTTAACGGGTCCCCCTTATAGAAGGTTCCATGGCGGAGAAACACCGCATTTTCGGATCGCCCATGACAGATCGGCACAGCCCGAACCAAGACCAAGGACCCAGACGATGAGCATCGAAATCGACATTCTCAACGGAGATGCATCGTGGAAGCGCGCCGAGCCGCTCCTCCAGGCGGTCTGGAGCCCGGATGCGGCCGAGAAACCAGCCTGGGCGGACATCAAATGGGCCCACGCGGATTTGCGCGTGCTGCTCGATGCGCCCGACGACAGCGGGCTCGCCTGCCATGTCGGTATCTATTTCCGGACCATCACCTGGAATGGCCACAAGGTGCATGTCGGCGGCATCGGCGGAGTCTCGACCCGCGCGGACTGCCGGCGGCGCGGGTATGCGTCACTCGCGCTCGACGCCGCCGTGCACACGATTCGTGCCAACGACGCGGTGAAATTTGCAATCTTATTCTGCGAGCCGCACAATTTCGCGTTCTACCAGGCGCGCGGCTGGCATCCCTTCAGCGGCGAAGTTTATTGCGAACAGCCTTCCGGGCAGATCCGCTTCGAGGCGATGGCGCCGTTCGTCAACGACATCGTTCGCGCGCCACGCCAGGGCAAGATCGACCTATGCGGCCTGCCGTGGTGACCCCTGCATCGGCGGCGGTGGCCTGAGGGGCCTGCGCGTCGTAGCATGTCGGTCATCATTTATTGGCGACAGGCTTTCACAAAGTGACCTCGAACCGCGGCTGCGAGCAAACTGCGCCCCCTCTCCCGCTTGCGGGGTCCGAGGCGAGCGAAGCTCGCTCTCGAGGCTGGGGTGGAAGTTTCACCGCGAGTCACATGGCAGAGAGAGCCCCCACCCGGATTGCATCTCCAATGCAATCCGACCTAAGAGCGAGCTTTGCTCGTCTCGACCCCGCGAGCGGGAGAGGTGAAGGGCAACCGACCCATGACCATTGAAGCCTCGATCGACGACACCGGCCCCGCCGCGGCTGCGCCCGCCGTGCCGGTCGACAACCTCTTGACCGCGCCGATCCTGCCGACGCTGCTTCGCCTTGCGATCCCGAACACCATCGCCATGTTCGGCTCGACGCTGGTCGCGGTGGCCGAGACGTCTTACATCGGCCGGCTCGGCACCGAACCGCTGGCCGGCATTGCGCTGGTGTTTCCATTCGCGATGCTGACACAGATGATGTCGGCCGGCGCGATGGGCGGCGGCGTCTCGTCGGCGATCAGCCGCGCGCTCGGTGCCGGCGACCGCGACCGCGCCGCCGACCTGGCGCTGCATGCGGCGATCATCGGCGGGTGCGCCGGATTGTTCTTCACCGTGATGATGCTGGGCTTCGGCCGCAGTTTCTATGCGATGCTCGGCGGACATGGCGGCGTGCTCGAGCAGTCGATGCATTACTCGCAGGTGCTGTTTTCCGGCGCGATCTCGATCTGGCTGGTCAACACGCTCGCCTCCGTCGTGCGCGGCACCGGTGACATGCGGATTCCCTCGATGACGCTGATCACGGTCTCGATGATCCAGATCGCGGTCGGCGGCGTGTTGGGTCTCGGGTTGTTCGGCATGCCCGGTCTTGGCATGCGCGGCGTCGCCGCCGGACAGCTCACGGCCTTCACGTGTGGTGCGATCTTCCTCGCCTGGTATCTCGCCTCTGGCCGCAGCCGGTTGAAGCTCGACTTCGCCGCCTTCAGCTTCCAGCGCGCGATGTTCCTCGACATCCTGAAAGTAGGCGCGATCTCCTGCCTGTCGCCGCTGCAGAGCGTGCTGACCATCCTGATCTTCACCAAGATCCTGGCCAGCTTCGGCACCGAGACGCTGGCCGGATACGGCATGGGCTCGCGGCTGGAATTCTTGCTGATCCCGATCGCGTTTGCGGTTGGCGTCGCCTCGGTGCCGATGGTCGGCATGGCGATCGGCGCGGGACTCGTGACGCGCGCCCGCAAGGTGGCGTGGACCGCCGGTACCGTCGCCGGTCTTGTCGTTGGCCTCGTCGGACTTGTGGTCGCATTGAAGCCGACGCTGTGGATTGCGCTGTTCACCACCGATCCCGGCGTGACCGCCGCAGCTTCGTCCTATTTCGCGCTGGCCGGCCCGGGCTTCGGCTTCTTCGGCGTCGGCGTCTGCCTTTATTTCTCCTCGCAAGGCGCCGCCAAGGTCGGCGGGCCGGTGCTGGCCGGCACCATCCGCCTGCTGCTGGTCGGCATCGGCGGCTGGTGGCTCGCTACCGTGAGCGCCCCTGCATGGACGCTGTTTGCGCTGGTCGGCGGTGCGATGGTGGCGTTCGGCCTTGCCACCATCATATCGATCCGGCTGACCCGCTGGGGATAAATACAACGCAGCGCCCCGCACCGGAGCGTTGCCTGAGCATGACTGCTCCGGAAACAGGCACCAAAATTTTTTGGGAGCGCGCTCACCTGATCGCGCGAATATGACATTGCAGAAATTCTTCGACTTGTTATGCAGGCCGACTTCTAAAGCGCGATGAGATTGAGTCGAATCGTCATCGCGCTTTAGTTCTTTGTTTGACCATGATCTTTTCGGAAAACCGCTTCGCACTTTTCCGGATCATGCTCTTGGGGAATAAGCCATGGCCTGCCGATTCGGATTCATGATCGCCATCATTGCGACGGCGCTTGCCGTGCCCGCCGCGCATGCGCAAGGCGCGCCTGAGCCTGTCGGCGTCTGGCAGACCCAGGCTGGCGATGCCCGCGTCAAGATCAGCAAATGCGGCGGCGGCATCTGCGGCGTGGTGGTGAGCCTGCGCGATCCGATCGACCCGATGACCGGCAAGCCGCAAGTCGACAACAAGAATCCGAATCCGTCGCTGTCCAGCCGGACGATCATCGGGCTGCCGCTGTTTTCCGGCATGCATCCGGTTGCCGCGGGCAAATGGTCGGGCCAGATCTACAACGCCGACGACGGCGGCACCTATGCGAGCAGCATCTCGGTGACCGGCGAGAGCACGCTGCGCGTCGAAGGCTGCGTCGGCGCGCTGTGCGGCGGCGAGACCTGGACGCGGGTGGGACGGTAGTTCTTAGCCGAGCGGCAACCGCGACGGGACCGCGCCCCCTCTCCCGCTTGCGGGGGAGGGCTGGGGTGGGGGCTCTCTCCACGAGTCACATTGTGGAGAGAGCCCCCACCCGGATCGCATCATTCGATGCGATCCGACCTCCCCCGCAAGCGGGAGAGGTGCACCGAACTTGCCGCTTGGTCAGCGCTACACCGCGCGCGCCTTCAGCACCGTCGCCGCCGAGGCGTAGCCGCCGCGGGCGCCGTCGATGAAGTGGACGTGGTCGGCGCGCATCACCGAGGGGGTGAAGCAGGTCATCATCGCGGCGTCCTGCTCGTGCAGGCCATAGCGCACGATGCCCTGCGCGGCTGCGGCGGCAAGGCGCTGCTCGATGTCGGCGGCGAGCTCCGGCGTGCAATCCAGGATCATGCGCAGGCCGTCGTCGAACTTGCGGAAGTCTGAATTTTCGACGACCTGCTGCAGATAACGTTTCGGCGCGAACTTGCCGACCGGGATGTTGAACCGCATCAGCGTATAGGCCCACAGCGCGAATGTGAGCACCACGGCGCGCCGCAGCGCGAGCGGGCCGCCGCGCCGAGCGCGCGCCTCGTACTCCATTCCCTGCGGCGGCCAGTGCAGCGGCGGGCCGCCGGCCGGCACCGGCCGTCCGGCATCGGGACTCTTCTCGATGCGGACGACGATATCCTCGATCACGTTGCGGAAGGACGCGGGATCGGCGTTCTTCGCCGGCAGCACCAGCACCGACAGGATGACGCCGCGCGCGGACGGCATCACCTCGAAGCGGCAGGACAGGCCGGACAAATCGGGCTGCGTGCCCTGAGGCGCCGGATCGACCGCGAACGCGCCGCGCTTCATCGCGGCATCGGCGTAAGCAAGACCGCCGCCGGAGAACATCGCATAGGAAAGATTGGCCGACGGCCCGAAGCGCGCGACGCGGACATCGGCGCCCGCGGCGCGGATCGCAGCCATCGGCACCAGCGCCACCCGCAGTATTAGATCGAGATCGTCGCGCACCCAACGCGCGGTCGCCGCCAGCGCCTCGCGCGCTCTGTCGAGATCGGCCGGCGCGACCGCAAAACTCGCACCGTCGCCGCCGAACACGAAGGGGAATTCGCGGCCCTCCAGCGCATTGGTGACGGCGGCGACCACCGCGGCGCCGGCCATGTTGACCGCCTTGTAGCGCTGCGCCGCGATCGCCTTGGTCGATTCCACGATGTCGGCGACGCCGACCGTCCAGTCATCGGGCAACCGCGCATACAGCGCGGGGTCCATCAGCCGCGCGAAGCCGCGAAACACCGGAATGCCGCCGTAGAAGATCTCGCTGCCGCCAGCCATCGCAATGCCGCGCCGTTTCCGTCCCTGATGCGGGATTGTCTAGCAGATACGGCGCGGGTTGGGACCGGTTTTAGAAGCGTAGCCCGGATGGAGCGCAGCGCAATCCGGGGACCTCTCAAGCGGCGAGAGACCCCGGATTGCGCTCCGCTCCATCCGGGCTACGGCGACTGTTTCACGCCGCCTCGCCTGCCCTGCTCCACGGCGGAAACGGATCGCGCAGCTCTGCCCAGGCCTGCGGGTCCATGCCCGGTCTGCCGGTGACGAGGCAGGCATCGAGCCGACGGCGGATGTCGTCCTCGTTCATGCCGGAGCCGATGAAGACCAGCTCCTGCCGGCGATCGCCGTAGAGATCGTTCCAGCTCCGCTGCATCATCAGTCGCCAGTCCGGATGATCCGGCCAGCGCTCGCGCGGGATCGCGGCCCACCACGAACCGAGCCCTTCGGTCCGCACGATCGCGCCGGCCTGGCTCAGCTCACCGCACCAATCCGGACGCGTCGCGATCCAGAAATGGCCCTTGGCGCGGATCACGCCTTGCCAGCTCTCGCGCAGGAAGGCGTGGAAGCGCAGCGGATCGAACGGACGCCGCGCGCGGTAGACGAAGCTCGTGATTCCGTATTCCTCGGTCTCCGGCACGTGCCCGGCGAAGCCGTAGAGCTCCTTGTGCCAGAGCGGATGCTGCTGCGCGCGCTCATAGGCGAAGCGGCCGGTGTCGAGCACGCGGTCGAACGGGACTCTTGCGAAAGCCGCCTCGACGATGTCGGCCTCGGGATTGAGCGCGCGCACGATGGTGCGGGCGGCCTCGCGCTCTGCCGGCGTCGCGGCATCGATCTTGTTCAGCACCACGACGTCGGCGAACTCGATCTGCTCGACCAGCAGATCGACCAACGTGCGCTTGTCGCCGTCGAGCGCTTCGCCGCGCTGGCTGAGGAAGTCGGTCGAGGCATAGTCCTTCAACAGATTGGCGGCGTCGACCACCGTGACCATGGTGTCGAGCCGCGCGACATCGGAGAGGCTCTGGCCATCCTCATCGCGAAACTCGAAGGTCGCGGCGACCGGAAGCGGCTCGGAGATGCCGGTCGATTCGATCAGCAGATAATCGAAGCGGCCGCTCTCGGCGAGCGCGCGCACCTCCTTCAACAGATCGTCGCGCAGGGTGCAGCAGATGCAGCCATTGCTCATCTCGACCAGTTTCTCGTCAGTCCGGGACAGGTTCGCACCGCCATCGCGCACGAGGTCGGCGTCGATGTTCACCTCGCTCATGTCGTTCACAATCACCGCAACCTTCAGGCCGCGGCGGTTGTTCAGGACGTGGTTCAGCAAAGTGGTCTTTCCAGCCCCGAGGAAGCCGGACAAGATGGTGACGGGGAGTTTTTGCATCGAGATCAAACAGTTGCTGGAGGGATGGGCGGCGGCGGGGCATGGGCATTCGCTTGATGTTATGTTATAACATAACATCAATTGGCCGCGAGCTGTCAAGCGCCGGAAGTGCGGCGCCGTCAGCATGCGTCGTTCACGAAACCGTAGCCCGGATGAAGCGCAGCGAAATCCGGGGCCGCGCTATCCACGGATGGAGCTACCCCGGATTGCGCTTCGCTTCATCCGGGCTACGAACGGCCCAGTCCCGTCATGCTGAGGAGGCCGCGCAGCGGCCGTCTCGAAGCACGAACGGCCCGACTGTGGCCGCGCATCCTTCGAGACGCGCGGAGCCTGTCATCGGGCCGCGCCTCGCGCGGACCCGTTGGCGCGCCTCCAGCGACAAAGGCGAAGCCTTTGCGCGGGGATGACGGGGATGGCGCAGCCGCCCCTACTTCCCCAATCCGCGCAGCACGAGCTGGTTCATGCGGCTGGCGAATGCGGCCGGATCGTCGGGCATCTCGCCGTCGAGGATCTGCGCCTGCTCGAACAGCAGCAGCGACAGATCCTTCGCCTGCGCGGTATCGGTCGCGAGCGCCGCGACCAGCGGGTGGCGCAAATTGATCTCAAGCACCGGCTTTGTGATCGCGCCGCGGTTCTGCTGGGCGAGCAGCCGCTCCAACGCGCGGTCGCGCGCATCGCCGCCTGCGACGAGGCACGACGCGCTCGCGGTCAGCCGCTGCGAGGCGCGGACGTCGGAGACGCGCTCGCCGAGCGCGTCCTTGATCACGGCGATCGTGGTCGCGGCGTCGGCCGCGGGTTCGTCCTTCTTGTCGTCCTTGTCGTCGGCAAGCGGGATCAGACCGAAATCGACATCGCCCTGGCTCAGCGACTTCAGCGGCTTGCCGCCGAAATCGAGCGGCGCCGAGGTCCAGAACGCATCGACCGGATCGGTCAGGAGCAGCACCTCGATGCCGCGGGCGCGCGCCGATTCCAGCTTCGGGTTCGACTTCAGCCGCTCGACGCTGTCGCCGACCAGATAATAGATCTCGGTCTGGTTCGGCTTGAAGTCGTCGACAACCTGCTTCAGCGAGCGGTTCTCGCCCGACGTCGTGGTGAAGCGCGCCAGCGCCAGCAGCTTGTCGCGGCGCTCGAAATCCTCCCACAGGCCTTCCTTGATGACCGGGCCGAACGCGTCCCAGATCTTTGCAAAGGTCTCCGGCTCCTTCTCGCCGAGCGTCTCCAATTCGCCGATCACGCGGCCGGTGACGGCCTTTCGGATCTGCGCGAGCTGCGGATTGTTCTGCAGCATCTCGCGCGAGATGTTGAGCGGCAGGTCCTCGCTGTCGATCACGCCGCGGATGAAGCGCAAGTAAGCCGGAAGCAGCTCGGCATCGTCGGCGATGAAGACGCGGCGGACGTAGAGCTTGACCTTGCCCTTGCGCTCGACCTGGAACAGGTCGAACGGCTTTTGCGACGGCGCGAACAGCAGCACGGCGTAGGACTGCCGGCCCTCGGCGCGGTAATGCAGCGTCATCGCCGGCTCGTCGAACGCACCGGCGATCTGCTTGTAGGCCTGCGCGTAATCCTCCGGCTTGAGCTCGGATTTCGAGCGCTGCCACAGCGCGCTCGCCGAGTTGATCTGGCGCGGCTCGCCATCTTCCGGCACCAGGAGGATCGGAAACTGGATGTTGTCGGAATATTCGCGGACGATGCGCTCGATCTCGTAAGCCTCGAGATATTTGGCGGCGTCCTTTTTCAGATGCAGCACGATCTCGGTGCCGCGCGCGACGCGGCTCGCGGCCTCCTCGCTCGCCGGTGCGATCTCGAAGCCGCTGCCGCCTTCCGACGTCCACACCCATACCTCGTCCGAACCAGCGCGGCGGCTGGTGACGACGATCTTCTCGGCGACCATGAAGGCGGCATAGAAGCCGACGCCGAACTGGCCGATCAGATTGGCGCCGTCCTTGGCCTCGGTGAGCTTCGACAGGAACGATCTGGTGCCGGAGCGCGCGATGGTGCCGAGATTGTCGATCAGCTCCTGACGCTCCATGCCGATGCCGGTATCGACCACGGCAAGCGTGTCGGCCGCCTTGTTCGGGACGATCCTGATCTCCGGCGGCGTGCCGTCGGTGATCAGGGACGGATTGGCGATCGCCTCGTAGCGCAGCTTGTCGCAGGCGTCCGACGCGTTCGAGATCAACTCGCGCAGGAAGATATCGGTCTCGGAATAGACCGAATGCACCATCAGGTGCAGCAATTCGGCAACCTCGGCCTGGAACGGCTGGGATTCGGCAGCGGTGATTGTGGTCATGCGGAAACTCGGACAAACGGTAAGGGGCGGGAAAGCCCTGATATAGCGCGCTTGCGCCGCGTGGCAAGCCAAGCGGCGGGAACCGTCAGTCCGAGATCGCCGCAATATAGCGCTCGACCGAACGGTCGAACGCCGCCTTGGCATCGGAAGCGATATTCTTGCCCCACCAGGCGCCGTAGATCCGCTCAAAGGCCAGCGGCTCGACCGCCCGCGCGACGCGGCGGACCGCTGATGCATTGAGCGGGATATAGTTCGGGTAGGAATACATGAAGCTGACCGAACGGCGGTCCATCGCCACCATCGCGATATCGCCGGTCAGGAGCGCGCCGCGCCCGTCGGCGCCCTTGCGCCAATGCAGCATGGTGGCGCCGGCGAAATGCCCGCCGCCGCGCACCAGCAGAATATCGTCGGAGATGCGATGGCTGTCGCCCTGCCACGGCACGATCGCGGCATGAGGCCGCGTCACCCATTGCGCATCGTCGCCGTGCAGATAGACCGGCGCGTCGTCGAACGCCGCGCTCCAGTCGGCGACCGCGCCATAATAATGCCGATGCGAGATCGCGATCGCCTTTAGCCCGCCGAGCGACCTGATATACGCGATCGCCTCGGCGGTCGCCAGCGGCACGCAGTCCCACATCACGCAGCCGCCGCGGTCCGGCACCAGCAGCGCGCGCTGCCCGATTGCAAAGGACGGTTCGAGCGCGATCCCGACGAGACCGAGATCGTCGCGCCAGACCAGCTTGTGGCGCTGCGCGAGCTCGTCGCGCGTCAGCCACGCCTGCCCCTTCCAGTTCACATATTGCCGCTCGTCTTCGCAGATCGGGCAAGCCGGCGGTGGCGCCGCGGTCTCGGGAAATTGCGCGCCGCATTGTTCGCAGGTCCACAGAGGCATTGGCAGCGCCCTCGTTGCGATGAAGCCGGTCTCCTGATCTACGTCAGCGACACGCGGCGTTCAATGCCGGCGCCCCAGTTCCATCTGCATCTCCGCCGGTGCTACGCCGAACTTCCTGCGAAACGAGCGGTGGAAATAAGAGAGATCGTTGAAGCCGGCCGTATAGGCGATGTCGCTGACCTTGCGGCCGGCGCCCTCTTCGTGCAGCAGCAGCCGGCGCGCCAGCAGCAAACGCTGCTCGAGGACGAACTCCGAGAATGTCGTTCCTGCGGACGCGAACAGGCGCTGCGCCTGCCGGGTGCTGAGCGCATTCGCCTTTGCTACGGCCTCGATCGTGAGCTTGCCGTTGTCGAGATTCTTCAGGACATCGGCCTTCATCAGATCAAGCCGCGCCTTCGCCACGCCGTCGCGTGCCGCCAGTTCCTTCCTCTCGGCGCTGCTGCCGAGCACGAGACCGACCAGGTCGGCGAGATGATGCGCCGCCGCCTGCTGGCCCGGCAAATCGAGATCGCCGGCAAGCTCGGTGCAGAGCGCGGAATAGCGCTCGATCATCGCGCTCAAGGCCGGATCACGCCCGAGCGGGCGCGCCAGTTGCGTCTCCGCCGAGGGTGCGATCTGGAGCAGCAGGCGCCGCGGAAACCGCGTCGTCGTAAAGCTGCCCGACCGGGTGAGATCGGCGGTGCCGACGATATTCATCTCGGTGAGGCACATCTGGCCGCGCTGAAGCTCGATCGCCTTGCCTGCTTGCGTGACCTGCACGGTGCCGCGCGTCGCAAAGATCAGGACGAGGTCGTCGCAGCCGTCGTTCAGAAGCGCGCGGGTGCGGGCGAAGCGGGCCGAGCCGCCGCACGGCGTCGCGATGGCGACCGTATGCAGCAGCGTGAACTCGTTGTGGCAGTCGATGCGGTTGTCGTCGGTCGGTCCGACGTCGAGCCGGCAGAAGCCGCGGCAGATCCCCTCGCGCCATGCCTCATAGGCCGGCCCTTTCGCTAGCCCATGATGGAAGATCGAGAACCGGTTGGGCACCTGTATCCCGGACATGATCCATGCTCCGAACGCCCGATCGATCAAGGCACTGACACAATCGCCCGCTTGCTGCCCGCCGCGCGCATGTCGTGTGCGCACGTCGTTCCTGTCCCTACGCTTGGCGCGACGGTCCACGACTCCGGCGAGGAGCCTGATACCACTGCGCCGATTGCCGGTAAAGCTATTCACGAGATGCAACCCTATGATGCGAAGTGCGAAAGCCGGGAATAAAACGGCGCAGCAGTTTCGCGACGCGGCGCTGCCGTGTCTCGACGATGCCTATGCGTTCGCCCAGGTGCTGACGCGGACCGAGGCGGACGCCGAACTGGCCGTGCAGGACTGCTATCTGCGCGCATCGCGTGAGTTCGACAGCTTTCGCGGCCCGGCCGTCAGGCCATGGCTGCTCGCGATCCTCAAAGCGGTCTGCCAGGAGAGACGCGGCCCGAGGCTCGCCGGCGAAAATGCAACGCCAGAACGGCGCGACGGCGCAACAATCCGGCAACTGGTCGACGACCTGCCCGCGCCGCTCGGCGAAGTCATCGCCCTGCGCGAAATGATCGATCTGTCCTACAAGGAGATCGCCGAGGTCACCGGCGTCCCCGTCACCACCGTGATGTCGCGCATCGCGGAGGCGCGCGCCCTGCTGCTGGCGGCGCGGCGCGCGGCGAACAAGGCCGCGCAGGCGAAGCCAGCAGGCGCCTCAAAACTGCCGGTCTACCGCGCGAACGCCTGCTGAACCGCCGACGGCTCGGTGATGCCGTTCGCGATCAGGAGCTCAAGCAACACCCGCGCCTTCTGCGGGTTGAGATCGAGCGAGACCGCAAAGCCGAGCTTGTCATCCTCGATCTCGACGTTGCGGTTCACGAAACCTGAACCGACCCGGCTCGAACGCACCACCACGACGCCCTGCTTCGCCGCGGCGGCCAGCGCATCGATCGCGCCCTTCGATGAATTGCCGTCGCCGACGCCGGCCAGCACGATGCCCCTGGCGCCGCGCTTGACCGCATCCTCGACCTCAGCGGCGTCCATGTTGGCGTGCGAATAGATGATGTCGACCCGCGGCAGCGGCGGCGCATCCGGCAATTTCAGCTTCGCACCCTTGGCCGGAACAGCCGGCTGCAGGAAGCGCAGCGCGCCGGTGTCGACATAGCCGACTGGCCCAGCGTCGGGCGAGCGGAAGGTCGCGACGCTGGTGGTATTGGTCTTCTGCACCCAGCGCGCGGCATGGACGGTGTCATTGAGCACCACGAGCACGCCGCGGCCGCGGGATTCCGGCGCGGAGGCGACCCGCATCGCCTCGTAAAGATTGGCGGGGCCATCGGCGCCGATCGCGGTCGAGGGCCGCATCGATCCAACCAGCACCACAGGGATGTCGGTATCCAGCACGTTTTGCAGGAAGAACGCGGTCTCCTCCATGGTGTCGGTGCCGTGCGTGATGACGACGCCGTCGACCTCCTTGTTGTCGATCGCGGTGCGGATGCGCTTGACGAGGTCGAACCACACCTTGTCGTTCATGTCCTGCGAGCCGATCGACGAGATCTGCTCGGCCGATATCTGGGAGAGCGTGTCGATGCCCGGAATCGCCGCGATCAGGTTGGCCGCGCTGACCTTGCCTGAATCATAGGCGTTGCCGGCGCGGGCATTGGCCTGCCCCGCGATGGTGCCGCCGGTGCCGAGCACGAGCACGCGGGCCAGCGTGGTGCCGGTGGCCTGTTGTGCTGATACCGGCGAGGCAAGCCCGATCGTGAGGGCCGCTGCGAGGCCGAGGAAGAGCCGAGCGGAATAATTGGATTGAAACGAACGTGGCATGATCTTCTCCCCAAAGCGACAGGTCGCCAGTCCACAACTCGTGGTTTTGTCCCGTAACAAGTGGACAAAGTTGCGGCGGAAGATGCGATGGTCGGAAGGCGGGTTGAAGCGTTTAGTGAGCTCCAAACGCGTTGCGCAGCTCGATCTCCGTTCCGACGGCTCGCCAGACCGAACGATCGACGAACAGCACCCGATCCTCGGCATGGGCGAGCAGCCTTGCAATATCCAGCGCGTGCAGGCGCGCATTGATGGTGTGCAGCACCGCGCCCATGCAGGGCACGGCGAGATAAAGCTCGAGGTGACGCTGCGAGTTCCAGGCCAGCGTGGCGACGCGCATGCCGCGCTCGACGCCGCTCTCGGCGAGGAAGTTGGCGAGCTGGCCCGCGCGGCCGAGCAGCTCCGCATAGCCAATGACGTGGATGCGGTCGCAATACCGCGTCGTCACCATCTTGTTCGGATAGAGATCCGCGACCCGTTCCCTCACCAGGTTGAGGGTGAGCGGGACCTGCTGCATCAAGCCTGCGAGCATGCCGTGTTCTCCGGAACTTCCGCAAAACCTTGACATCTGCCGGAAGGCGGCGCAACATTTTTCGAAGATTCTTCGACTTTTGGTGGGCCATGCATTTTGAGCTTCCCGACGATCTCCGCGTTCTGCAAGGCCGGGTGCGCGAATTCGTGCGTAGCGAGCTGCAGCCGCATGATGCCGCCATCGAGGCAACCGGCGAGGTGCCGGACAGCGCCATGGCCGGCCTGCGCAGGATGGGATTGTTCGGCACCAACACGCCGAAGCAATTCGGCGGCCTCGGCCTCTCGATGCTGGGCAGCTGCATCGCGATCGAGGAGCTCGCGAAGGCGCACACCGCCTTCTACTATCTGAGCGGAGTGAACGTTCACATCGGATCAAAGGCGATCGAGTTCTTCGCGCTGCCGGCGGTTCGCGACCGATGGCTGCCGGAGCTCGCCAGCGGACGGGTGATCGGCGCGTTCGCGCTGACCGAGCCGAATGCCGGATCCGATGCCGCCCGGATCCAGACCCGGGCGCGGCGGGACGGCGATCATTACGTACTCGACGGCCGCAAGACCTACATCACCAATGCGCCCGCGGCCGGCGTTTTCACGGTGTTCGCCACGCTCGATCCGTCCGCTGGCGCCAAGGGCATCGCGGCCTTTGTCGTCGACGCAAAGACGCCGGGCCTTGCCATCGGCCGCCTGGTCGAGATGGCCGCCGGGCGCGGCTCGGAGCACGCCGAAGTGATCTTCGATGATTGCCGTGTTCCGCGCGAGAATCTGCTGGGACAAGAGGGCGAAGGATTCGCCATCGCGATGCGGTGCCTGGATGCCGGGCGCACCCATTGGGGCGCCTATTGCGTCGGCGCGGCGAGCCAGCTGCTGGACTACGCCCTCGACCATGTCTCGGAGCGCGAGGCGTTCGGACGCAAGCTGCGCGACCATCAGGGCCTCGAGTGGCAGATCGCCGACATGGCGAGTTCGCTGCATGCCGCGCGGCTTGTCGCCTATGAGGCAGCCTGGCGTTACGACCAGGGCGATGCCGCCGCCCGCACCGCCGCGGCGGCGCTCTCCAAATATACCGGCGCCGACATGGTGCAGCGCATAGCCGACACGACCATGCAGCTGTTCGGTGGTGCCGGTTATTCCAGGGATCTGCCGATCGAGCGCATCTGGCGGGAAACACGGGTGGTCCGCATTCTGGACGGCACCTCCGAGATCATGCGTCAGATCATTGCCCGCGATGCATTCCGTCGCCATGAACGGCGGAACACGCCGGTGTGATGGCAATCCTACGCTGTATCCCGTTGCAATAGCGCTTGTGTTCCGGTCCCGCTGCCTTACTGTTTTTTCCCGGACGCGTGGAGACGAAAGTGGCTTCGGGGACGACACTCAAGCTCAAGCAGCAACGCAGCCGCGACCGGCGCGAGCAGATCCTCACGGCGGCCACCAAGCTGTTCGGCCAAAAAGGCATCGACGGCACCTCGCTCACCGAGGTCGCGGCCGCGGCGAAAGTACCGCTCTCCAGCATCTATGATTATTTCGAGGACAAGCGCGCGCTGGTGCTCGATGTGCCCGAGGGCAATTTCGAGGCGCTGTATCAAAAGACCGAGCCGCTGCTGGTCAAGGGTGGCGATCCCGTCGAGCAGCTCCGCATCATCTTCCTGACCAACTTCCAGTACATCAAGGACAACCCGAGCTGGGGCCGGGTGTTCTTCCTCGAGATCTGGCCGAGCGTGCTTGCCGCCGAGCCACGGATCAAGAAGGCGGTCGACAAATACGCGCTGCGCTATGTGCAGCTGATCAGGCAGGCGAGCCGCGCCGGCACCTATCGCCGCAATCTCGATCCCTACACCGCGATGTCGCTGATGATGGGCGGGATGTGCCACCTCACCGCGGTCTGGCTGCTTTACGGCCGCAAATACGATCTGGTGAAGAAGGGCAAGGCGCTATTCACCACGCTGCATAACGGGTTCGTGCAGCGTTAGCTGCGCCGGTTCACGGCCGGTTCTCGTAGGATGGGTAGAGCGCAAGCGAAACCCATCATTCGTCAGGCTGGCACACAGTGATGGGTTTCGCTTCGCTCTACCCATCCTACGCACCGTCCGCCGGCGAGCGGTTCGCGGCGCGAACGATTTGATCCAAATTCATCGTGGTTCGGCAGTGTTGCCTGCCACCTTTTCCGAAAACCAATACACAGCCGTCGAAATCCTGTTCTAGTATGACGTCGTGGGCGACCCGCGACAGGACACGCGGGCACTGGGATGGGAGCGAACCGATGGACGTCAAGGCTGTTCTGCCGCCCCGTGGCCGCGACTATCGCCTGGATCTGCTACGCGGTTTCGCCAACTGGGCGATCTATCTCGATCACATTCCGAACAACGCGGTAAACTGGATCACGCAGAAGAATTTCGGCTTCAGCGACGCGGCCGATCTGTTCGTGTTCATCTCCGGCTACACCGCATCCTTCGTCTATGCGCGCATGATGCTCGAGCGCGGCACCGTGATCGGCGCCACCCGCCTGATCAAGCGCGCCTGGCAGATCTATGTCGCATGTCCTGCTGTTCGTGATCTACATCGCCGAGATCGGCTATCTCTCCCAGCGCTATCACGACCCCAACCTGCAGAATGAATTCAACGTCGCGGGCTTCATGCACAATCCGGCCGAGACGCTCTATCAGGGCCTGATCCTGGCGTTCAAGCCGGTCAACATGGACGTGCTGCCGCTCTACATCGCGCTGATGCTGTGCTATCCGCTGGTGCTGTGGGCTATGCTGCGCAAGCTCAATCTGACGCTGCTCGCCTCGTTCCTGCTCTATCTCGCGGCGCGGCAATTCGGCTGGAACCTGCCGGCCTATCCGTCCGGCTCATGGTATTTCAATCCGTTCTGCTGGCAGTTCCTGTTCGTGTTCGGCGGCTGGTTCGCACTCGGCGGCGCGAGTGAATCGATCACATTCATCCGCTCGCGCGCCTTCCTTTGGCTCGGCGGCGCCTATCTGCTGTTTGCGCTGATCATGACCTTGGCGGGCCGCTTCCCGGAGCTCGGACAGGCGATGCCGGCCTGGCTCTATGACGCGTTCAATCCGAACGACAAGACCAACCTCGCGCCCTATCGCGTCCTGCACTTCATCGTCCTCGCCTTCTTCGTCACCCGCTTCCTGCCGCGCGAATGGCCCGGATATGAATGGCCGATCTTCCAGCCGATGCTCAAATGCGGCCAGCAGTCGCTCGAAGTGTTCTGCACCGGCGTTTTCCTCGCGGTCATCGCGCATGTGCTGCTGGTCGAGGTCTCCGGCAGCATCTGGATGCAGATCGCGGTCAGCATTGTCGGCATCGTGCTGATGACCGCACTCGCCTACTACCGCTCCTGGTCGAAGAAGGTCGACAAGGCGCCCGCGAAGGTACCCGCGGCTGCGCAGGCGCCAGTGACCGCGAAGCCGGCGGAGTAAGCCACCGCTTGACGCGACGGCGCGCGGCCGAAGCCGCGCGTAACACGCAAAGTAGCCTGCTATTTCGCCAGCGGCTTGCCGGCCGTCTCCGGCGCCAGGGCGATCAACGGCAGGCCGACCACATAGATCAGCGACAGCATCGAAATCGCCAGCGGGAAGCTGCCGGTGCGGGCGGCGAGCGCGCCGATCAGGGTCGGGCCGGCGGCACCGAGCACACGGCCCATGCTGAAGGCGAAGCCGGAGCCCGAGCCGCGCAGCGCCGAAGGAAACATCTCCGGCAGCCAGATCGTGAACAGGCCGAACACGCCATTGGTGAAGAAGCCGAGCACCGGCAGCAGCACCATGAACAGCGTCAGGCTGTCGAGCCATTCGATCGCGACCTCATAGGAGACCACGACGGAGATCAGCCCGCCGATGAAGAACAGCACCGCCGCGCGGCGCCGGCTGCCGAGCCAGGTGGTGAGCCATGGCACAAGGAAGCAGCCGATCAGCGTGCCGACATTGGTGATCAGCCCGGCCACCGCGCCCATCTCCTGCGCGTGCGCGGGTGTCGCGCCCGCGGCGACCAGCTTGGTCGAGATCACGGTCGGGGCCCAGAAGTTCGACGACCACAGGCCGAAGATGATGCAGGCCATCATCAGCGCCGCGGCCCAGGTGGTGCGCGCCTGGTCGCCGGCAAACAAGGCCGCGACCGACGGCTGCTCGCGCGCAGCGCTGCGCTCGGGTTCGGGAATGTTGCTGCGCAGATACGCGATCAGGAGCGCCGGCAGAATGCCGAGCAGGAACATGCCGCGCCAGCCGAGCGTGCTGCCGATCGCAAGCGTCACGGCGGCGGCGAGGAACAGCCCGGTGGGCGTTGCCGTGTGCAGCCATCCGGCAAGCCGCACCCGCGTATTCTCGGGCACGGATTCCTGCAGCAGCGGCGTGCCCGCGGCCCATTCGCCCCCGATGCCGAAGCCGGCAACAAAGCGAAACAATGCGAACATCACGATCCCGGTCGCAAGCCCGCACAGCGCCGTGAACAGCGAGTAGACCAGCACCGTCCAGCACATGATCCTGACGCGCCCGTAACGGTCCGCGGCCCAGCCCCAGACCATCGAGCAGGCCCAGCCCAGCATGAAGATCGAGAACAGCAGCCCGCCATAGATGCCGATATTGGCCTTGCTCGGCTCGATGCCGCTGGCCGGCAGCAATTCGCTCAACGCGCCGACCAGGATGTAGGCGTACATCGAGGAATCGAAGCCATCGAGCATCCAGCCGAACCAGGTCGCCCAAAACACTTTTCGCGGCGACACTGCGCCAGGCGCCGCGACCGACGGCGCAAGTGTATCGACGGTGCTCTCAGTCATGTTTCCTCGCACGTTTCTTTGTGCGGCGGACTATGCCGAGGTTTGCGCGACGGGACATCTCCGGCAAACGGGACGGAGGTATCCGGCACAAGAATAGCGACGCCGATCACATCGGCGTCACCGCGAGAGCGCGAACGCGTGTTGCCCTGGGACGAACGCGCGGCGGCTGCGCCGTTGCAACCGGCGGACGCGCCGGCGCCTTGCGCAGCCTCGCCGCCCCGAGATAGAGAATTCCCGGCGTGGTTCATGACGGTCTTTGCCAAAGCGCACGCCACACCGCGCACGAATGTTTCGGCATGTGTCCGGGAACGTCTCACTTTTGATAGATCTTGAGCGTTTCAATCATCTGCTTGAGCTCGGCAACATATTTATCGGCGTAATCCTTGTGGACCGACAAGGTGACGAGAATGCCGAGCTCGGATGTATTCGTGGCGAGATAGTAGGTGTCGAAATTTGCCAGTTCGGAGCCGGAATGCAGCGCCTCGACCCATTGGTGCGAACCGATCACGTTGCGCTTTACAAACCGGATGTCGGACAGCTTGCCCGTGCCTTCGTCGCCGATCCGTTGCCGCTGCTTCAGATGGTCTTCGTAGGTCTGCAGATTGTCCTGCTCGTTGCGTTCCTTCATGGCGATGATCGCGATTGCCGCACGGGGAGGCTTGCCGGGCGGGGAGCAGACGAACTCAGTGTCGTCTTGTTCGCACCACCAGCCGTGTGCCAGCTCCATGTCGAACGCCGCGGCCCGGAAGACGTCTCGCTGCGGCGTGACCAGGATACGCGACGCTGAATATCCGGCGCCACCGAGCACGACCGCGCTCACCACAAACGATGCCAGCATTGCGGTGACAAGGCGCGCGCTGCCGGGGATATCCATCGTCAGCCCCCCTGCTGCTCGATCCAGCGCTTGAGATCGGCGGCACGCTGCTTGAGGCCGGCCCCCGCCTTGGAGCCGGCGACCGCGTCGATGGTGTTGAGGGCCGCCTGCTTGGCATCTGCGGCAGCGGCGGCATTTCCCCGCTTGCGCTCAATCAGGACAAGGTATGCCTGCGCGATAGCCACCTCGTAGGCAACAGATGCGTCCGCGGTCTTGCCGTCACCTGATAAGCCGGCGCTAACCGCAAGCTTGAACTGCTCGGCCGCAGGATCGAGCCGGTCCAGCGCGGCATATTGCTGACCCGCCAGCCGGAACAGGCGCACCCGCCATCCGACGATCTGATAATCCTCGGTACGACCGTCGGATTTGCGGGCGTCGAGCAAGCGCTTCAACGCATCGGCACCTGCGTCGTAGCTGTCCGCCGCCTCCTGGTGGCGATTTGCGGCGACGTGCAGGTCGCCCGTCTGGCCCAGCGCCTCGGCCTCGAACCGGATGAACTGGGCGCGCCCATCATGCTCCTTGCCGAGCCGCCTGCTGTCATCGAGCAGATCGGCAAATGCGCGGCCGGCGCCGTCCATATCCTTTTGCCGCACCAGATATTCGGCATAGGCTTGCCGGGCCTGCAGGAGCGCCAGCGCCGAGTCGACGCGTGCGCGGCCCTGATGACTGAGCGCCGCGCGCTCGATGGCGTCGCCGAATTCCTTCCGCGCCTCCTTGTCTTCGTGAAGCGCTTCACGGTGGGCGCCGCGCTCGAGCCGACAGGTCACGATCCCGTTGATCGGAGGATCGCTCGCTGTCCCTTGATCCGCCTTGTCGAGCAGATCGCAACCGCGGCCGATGATGAGCCGGCGTGTCCGCAAGGCGTCGGCATCGTCGGCTCTCAGATTGGCCGCCTCCCCAATCATGCTGGAAGCCGCGAACATGCTGTCATCGTTGGCGCGGATGGCCTTGTACTGATTGATCAAGGCCAGCACGCTAAGACTACCAACGGCGACAAGCGTTCCCAGGGTTGCGCCCGCGACCGCGCCCAACTGCGTCTGCTGCCGCCTCTCCTCTTCTTGCCGGAGCCGGGGCATCTCCTCCGGCGGTATGTTGAGCAGGGGCGCGACGATCTTCAGCTTTTCCGCGCTCAGGCGGACCACCCGTGAGAAGCTCAGGAACCACAATGGTCCCGCGCCTCTCAGATCGACGATCTCGATGTTCGGGAAGGCTTCCTTCAAGCCTCCGGGCAGCGGGCCGTCGAAGTCGCCTGCGCCCCTGGCCACGATGACATTGCCGGCCGCAGGACCAGCGGTGAAATCCCTGATCTCGCGCTCGATCCAGTCTTCTGTGCCGCCCGGCCGCCGCATCGCATCCGGCGTCGCCACCACGATCAGGTATCGCGAGGAGAGCAGCGCCGGCTTGATGCTTTGCTGGTAGAAGTCGCTGGTGCCGCGCTCATAGGCCGTATCGAGATAGACGCGCAGCTTCTTCGCATAGGCGCCGCGCAGCGCCGCAGGAAGGCGAAAGCCGACAAGTGTGCGCCTGAGCCACCGTGCAACGGCAATTCCGTCGGACCGGCGGTAGGAAATGAATGCGTCGTAGTTGAACTCAGACATCGAGTTCGACGGGCTGATTGAATGGGAGCAGGTCCGAACCGGGCCGGATCGCGCAGCTGAACAGGAACTTATTCGAAAAAATCTACATCAGACACGCAAGCTAAACACGTTGTAGTGGCTGGATCAATCTCCATCTCGTCAAGCGAGCATCGGCATTGTCCGCCTTCCGGCCGAGCCTGGGGATGATGGTGCGGTTCGCTCGACGCGGCGCGATCAGCTTGTTAAGCCGCCTCTCCGCAAGGACAATTTGAGTCGGGACATGACCGTAGCGATCGAGATGGGACAAACGACGGCCGGCGCTTCGGCGGCCATCGACCTCGAGGAGCTATTGGCGACACGCCTCCTGGTGCAGGGCAATTCGGGTTCCGGCAAATCCCATCTGCTGCGCCGGCTGCTGGAACAGAGCGCTCCCTGGGTGCAGCAGACCATCATCGATCCCGAAGGTGATTTCATCACCCTGGCGGAACGATTCGGCCACCTCGTCATCGACGCCGAGGACCACACCGAGCGCAGCCTGCAGGTCGCCGGCGAGCGCGTGCGCATCCATCGCGTCTCCACGGTGCTCAATCTCGAAGGGCTCGACGCCGAGAACCAGATGCGGCGCGCCGCAGCGTTCCTCGGCGGGCTGTTCGACGTCGCCCGCGACCACTGGTATCCGATGCTGGTGGTGGTGGACGAGGCGCAGTTGTTCGCGCCGGCGGTCGCGGGCGAGGTGTCCGACGAGGCGCGCAAGCTTTCGCTCGGCGCGATGACCAATTTGATGTGCCGCGGCCGCAAGCGCGGGCTTGCCGGGATCATCGCAACCCAACGGCTGGCGAAGCTCGCCAAGAATGTCGCGGCCGAAGCGTCAAACTTCCTGATGGGCCGCACCTTCCTCGATATCGACATGGCGCGCGCCGCCGACCTGCTCGGCATGGAACGGCGGCAGGCGGAAGCCTTCCGCGACCTCGAGCGCGGGCAGTTCATGGCGCTCGGACCTGCGCTGTCCCGCCGTCCGCTGGGCTTACGCATCGGTCCGACCGACACCCAGCCGCGCAACGCGGCGCCGCGGTTGATGCCGCTGCCTGAAGCGGCACTGGAGGACGCACGCGCGATCATCCTGGCCGCTCCGCCGCCCGAAATAACGGCCAGGCCACAGCGCCGCGCGCCGTCGCCGGACCTGCTCAGCCAGTTGATGGCCGCCAAACAGCCGGCACCGGAGCCAGATCCCGAAGCTGCCGAGCCACCGCCGAGCGCCGAGCAATTGGCCGAGCGGCGTGAGCGGTTGGACCGTATCCTGCGCGCCATCCTCGCCGAGCCCGACGCCGGCTTCCGCGCCATCGGCGTGCTCTATCAGGAGTTCGTGGTCCGCTGCCGGATCGAGGGTCTCGGTGCCGTTGTGCCGGAGCTGACCGATTTCCGCCGGATGCTGACGCGCGCCCGCGCCGGGCTCGGCACCGAGATGGCGGAGGACGACGTCTGGCAGGATGTCTCGCTGCGTGCGGCCCTCCTGCCCGAGGACATGCAGGGTGTCTTCATGATGATCGCGCGCGCCGCGAAGGAGGGCTGGCCTTGCCCGAGCGATGCCGCGATCGCTCGTGCCTACGGCACGCATTCGCTGCGCCGCGCCCGGCATCTTCTGACCTACATCGAGGAACAAGGCCTGATCGTCTGCCAGCTCGACGGGGCCGGCCGGCGGATCGTGACCCTGGTCGAGCTCGCCTGGGCCACGGCCGCGGCCGACCCGAATGTGGACGACGTGGCGACGGAGGCGGCTTGCAGCAGCTCGTCGCCGTGATCAGGCGCTGGGCAACCAGGCGTTTGGTGTTGCGCGGCATCCCGGAAGCGCTGCAAGACAAGAAAAGGCCCGCCAGGAGGCGGGCCTTTTCATCTTTGCCGGTTGAGCGATTTTGGTTGCCGAGGGCCCGCGACAAGCCCTCCACAGCCCCCCTATCTCAAGCCCTTACGCATGCTGCGGCTGCGCAAGCTGACTGACTTGCATCGCCGGCGGATCGACAACCGAGGTACCGCCATGGCCGTCGCTCGAGGCCGTGAATGTGGAAGCCATATAGTTGCCCAGCAGCGCAATACTGGCGGTGACAGTGCCGTCCGTCACCGTGAGCGTTCCGTGCGTGCTGTCACCGCTGAAGGTCGGCGTCTGAACGGTCGCGAAATTGATATTCGCGAAATCGATCGTGTCCGAACCGGTCATGCCGGCGACAGTTCCGGTGAAGCTCGCGGAATTGTCGAGCTTCAGCGTCCCCGTGCTGCCCAGGAACGTAACGGCGGCGTTCGAAGCCCCCGTCAATTCCAGGGTCGTGCCCGCTGCGACGGTGGCGCTGCTGGGGCTCTCTCCCGTGACGTTGAAAGGCTGCCAGACACCCCACGCACTGCCATCATACGCCCGGATCCAGAGTTGGTCGGTGCCGGAGCCGGCCTGATAGGTCGTCTGGGCAAGTTGTGCCGAAGTGACGTCGATCTCCGTATTCGCAGACTGGTTCACTCCGTTGACGTTCCAACGCCCGTTCGTGTTGGAATCCCACAACGCATATTTCGTTACGGTATCGCCATCCGCGTCCGTCGCGCTGACCAGGCTCGAAGCCGCGAAGACCTGCCCCGAGACCGTCGTGACGTTCGAGACCGCGACTGTCGGCGCCTGGTTCGTTGCGGTGGCCGTGAAGCTCTTCCAGGAACTCCACATGCTGCCGTCATTGGCCCGCACCCAGAGCGTATCCGATGGCGAGCCACCGGGTCCGAACACGTAGCTCACCTGTGACAGGTTCGCCGCGCTCACATCGATCTCGGTGTTGGCGGCCTGGGCGACGCCATTCACAACCCAATGGCCGTTTCCTCCGGTATCCCAGAAGGCGTATTGGGTGATCGTATCGTTCTCGCTATCCGACACCGAGAACAGGCTCGAGGCCGCGATCGAATGGTCGTGAATTCCGGTTACGTTTGCATTCGATGCGGTAACGACCGGGGCAGTGTCGGGTCCCGGCGTTGCGGTGAAGCTCTTCCAGGCTCCCCACATGCTGCCGTCATTGGCTCGCACCCAGAGCGTATCGGGCGTCGAACCGCCGGGGCCGAACACATAGCTCACCTGCGACAGGTTCGCCGCGCTTACGTCGATCTCGGTGTTGGCGGCCTGGGCAACGCCATTCACCACCCAGTGGCCGTTTCCGCCGGTGTCCCAGAAGGCGTACTGGGTGATCGTATCGTTCTCGTTGTCCGAGACCGAGAACAGGTTCGAGGCGAGCGCCGACGTCTGCCCATGGAGCGCCGTCACGTTCGATGCCGTGACGACCGGAGCAATGTCGTCCCCCGGTGTAGCCGTGAACGCGGTCCAGGTGCTCCACTTCGAGCCGTCATTGGCGCGCACGTAGAGCGTATCGGGCGTCGAGCCGCCGGGGCCGAACACATAGCTCACCTGCGACAGGTTCGCCGCCGCAACGTCGATCTCGACGCCGGCGGACTGCGCGACACCATTCACCACCCAATGGCCGTTTCCGCCGGTGTCCCAGAAGGCGTACTGGGTGATCGTATCGTTCTCGTTGTCCGAGACCGAGAACAGATTCGAGGCGAGCGCCGACGTCTGCCCATGGAGCGCGGTCACGTTCGATGCCGTGACCACCGGCGCAACGTCCGGTCCCGGCGTTGCCGTGAACGCGGTCCAGGTGCTCCACTTCGAGCCGTCATTGGCGCGCACGTAGAGTGTGTCGGGCGTCGAGCCGCCCGGTCCGAACACATAGCTCACCTGCGACAGGTTCGCCGCCGCAACGTCGATCTCGACGCCGGCGGACTGCGCGACACCGTTCACCACCCAGTGGCCGTTTCCGCCGGTGTCCCAGAAGGCGTACTGGGTGATCGTATCGTTCTCGTTGTCCGAGACCGAGAACAGGTTCGAGGCGAGCGCCGACGTCTGCCCATGGAGCGCGGTCACGTTCGATGCCGTAACGACCGGAGCAACGTCGGGTCCCGGCGTTGCCGTGAACGCGGTCCAGGCGCTCCACTTCGAGCCGTCATTGGCGCGCACGTAGAGCGTATCGGGCGTCGAGCTGCCGGGGCCGAACACGTAACTCACCTGCGACAGGTTCGCCGCCGCAACGTCGATCTCGACGCCGGCGGACTGCGCGACACCGTTCACCACCCAGTGGCCGTTTCCGCCGGTGTCCCAGAAGGCGTACTGGGTGATCGTATCGTGCTCGTTGTCCGAGACCGAGAACAGGTTCGAGGCGAGAGCCGACGTCTGCCCATGAAGCGCGGTCACGTTCGATGCCGTGACGACCGGAGCAATGTCGTCCCCCGGTGTGGCTGTGAACGCGGTCCAGGTGCTCCACGCAGATCCGGCGTCCTTCGCCCGCACGTAGAGCGTATCAGGCGTCGAGCCGCCGGGACCGAAGACGTAACTCACCTGCGACAGCTGCGACGCCGCAACGTCGATCTCGACGCCGGCGGCCTGGGCGACACCATTCACCACCCAGTGGCCGTTTCCTCCAGTATCCCAGAAGGCATACTGGGTGATCGTATCATTCTCGCTATCCGACACCGAGAACAGGTTCGAGGCGAGCGCCGATGTCTGCCCATGGGCCGCTTTCACATTCGACGCCGTAACGGTCGGTGGATCATCGATCCCGGGCATCGCCGTGAATGCCGTCCACGCTCCCCACAACATTCCGTCGCTGGCCCGCACGTAGAGCGTATCGGGCGCTGAGCCGCCTGGGCCGAACACATAGCTCACCTGCGACAGCTGCGCTGCAGAGACATCGATCTCGGTGTTGGCGGCCTGGGCAACACCGTTCACCACCCAGTGGCCGTTGCCACCGGTGTCCCAGAGGGCGTACTGGGTGATCGTATCGCCGTCGGGATCCGTGGCCGTGAAGATGCTGGTCGCGGAAACCGACTGCTGCAGGTGGATTCCCGTCAGGTTCGGCGCTGTGACAACCGGAGCGCGATCGGGTCCCGGCGTTGCCGTGAACGCCTTCCAACCTCCCCACAACGTTCCGTCATTCGCCCTGATATACAGCGTGTCAGGGGCTGACCCTGTCGGCCCGAAGACGTAACTCACCTGCGACAGCTGCGACGCCGGAACGTCGATCTCGACGCCGGCGGCCTGGGCGACACCATTCACCACCCAGTGGCCGTTTCCGCCGGTGTCCCAGAAGGCGAACTGGGTCATCGTATCGGGATCAGGATCGGACACCGTGAACAGGCTCGATGCGGCAACCGATGTTTGACCATGCGCCGCAGTGACGTTGCTTGCGTTCACCGTCGGTGCGGTGTCCGCAAATGCCGTTGCCGTAAATTTGGTCCAGCCGCCCCAGACCGTACCGTCATTGGCCCGGACGTAGAGGGAATCCGTCGATCCAGTTGGACCAAATACGTAGCTGACCTGCGACAGGTTCGCCGCGGACACATCGATCTCGGCGTTGGTTGCCTGGGTGGCACCGTTGATGGCCCAATGTCCGTTACCCTCGGTGTCCCAGAAGGCGTATTGGGTGATCGTATCGCCGTCGGCGTCCGACACGGTGAAGAGGCTGGAAGCCGCTGCAAAACTCTGGCCCAGGCTCGCCTGTATGTTGGACGCGGACGTGACCGGCGCGCTATCGGCGCGCGCCGTGATCAGCGTGCCGGTGCCGGCATCCGCGCTGACGCCGAACCGCACGCCGGGCGTCTGATCGAGCTGCAGGTCGAAGGTGGAAGCCCCCTCCGTGACATGCAGGATATTGCCCGGGAGCAAGGTCGCCGACCCGCCGGATACGAAATTGAGGCCTGCCAGATCGATGCTGTCACCCAGCACCAGCCCGCTGATGGTGGTGGATATCGACGTGCCATCGATCTTGAGCTGCCCGCCCGAGCCGCTGAAGGTGATGCCGCCGCTCGCGACGCTGCCGGCCTGCAATTCGAGCAAGCCGCCGGAAATGATGACCGGCCCCGTGGAGCCGCCCGACGATACGATCTCGGTGCCGCCGGCAAATACCGCGACGTGGCTGGTCACCGCGCCGGCAACGTTGAACGTGCCGCCGCTCGACACCCCGACGTCGTGCACCGTCGCGCCGGCGGAAACATTCAAGACGCCGCCGCTGGACACCCCCGCGTAGGCCAGCGCACCGCCCGAGAATACGTTGACCGTGCCGCCGGCTATACCCGTGCCGGAGCCCGATGCGCCGGTGACGACGCCGCCCGAGAATACGTTCTCAACGCCGCCGGCATAGACGCCGACCGTGCTGAGCACGGTGCCCGACACGTTGAGCGTGCCGCCGCTCGAAACGGCGACGAACGCCGCCGAGCCGCCGGCCTGGACGTTCAGTACGCCGCCCGAGTTAACGCCGGTCCCGGAGCTGATGGCGCCGGTGATCAGCCCACCGGACAGCACGTTCTCGACACCGCCGGCATTGATGCCGTTATTTCTCAGCACGGTGCCCGCAACATTGAAGATGCCGCCGTTATACACGCCGACAAAGGAAGCCGTGGCGCCAGCCGACAAGTTCAAGGTGCCGCCCGAAACCCCGGTCCCGGATCCGCTCGCTCCCGAGATCGATCCCCCGGACAACACGTTTTCGATGCCACCGCTAAAGACTGCTGTGTTGCTCAGCACATTGCCCGCGACATTGAAGGTACCGCCGCTGGACACGCCGACGAACGCCGCCGAGCCGCCGGCCAGGACGTTCAATACGCCTCCAGCGGAAACGGTGGTCGCGCCGCCACTCGTCGAGCCGGTGATCAGTCCGCCGGACAGCACGTTCTCCACGCCGCTGTCCATGATCAACGTGTTGCTGGTGATGGTGCCCGCAACGTTCATGATGCCGCCACTCGACACCGTGATGTTGTGCGCGGTACCGCCGGCGGAGACGTTCAGATTGCCGCCGCTCCAAGCCGTCACGTGAGCGAGCGAGCCGCCCGCAAGGACGTTGAGTGTGCCGCCGGAAATGGACGTCCCGGAGCCTGACGCGCCGCCGACAACGCCACCCGAGAAGACGTTCTCAACGCCGCCGGCAGAAACGGTCACATTGCTGAGCACGGTGCCAGACACATTGAACGTGCCGCCGCTCGAAACGGTCAGATAAGCCGCCGCACCACCGGCCTGCAGGTTCACGATGCCGCCGGAGGAAATGACGGTGCCGGAGCCGGAAGTTCCGGAGATCAGCCCGCCGGAAAACACGTTCTCGACACCACCGTCCGTGACCAGCACGTTGCTGGTGGTCGTGCCTCTGACATTCATGGTGCCGCCGCCTGACACCGTCAGGTGGTGCGCCGTGCCACCGGCGGAGACGTTCAGAACGCCGCCGCTGGAAACCGTCGCGTGATCCAGCGCGCCGCCGCCAAATACGTTGACGGTGCCGCCGGATATGCCCGTCCCCGAGCTGGTGACGCCGGTGACAACACCACCTGAATAGACGTTCTCCACGCCGCCGGCATAGACGCCGCCATTGTTGAGGAAGGTGCCGGACACGTTGAAAACGCCGCCACTCGAAACGCCCACCCATGCGGCCGAGCCGCCCGCGAGAACGGTCAGGGTGCCGCCGGCCGAGACCCCTGTTCCGATTCCAGCGCCACCCGAGATCAGCCCACCCGAATAAACGGTTTCCACGCCTCCGTTGTATACGGACCCTGCGCCCACATAACCGGACACGTTGAACGTGCCGCCGCTCGAAACGCCGACGTAGAAGGCGGATCCGCCGGCCTGCAGGTTGATCGTGCCGCCCGAAATTCCCGTTCCGGACCCGGCCGCACCAGAGATGAGGCCGCCGGACAAGACAGTCTCGACGCCGCCGGCCAACACGCCGGTATTGCTGGTAATGGTGCCGCCGACGCTGAGCACGCCGCCGGACGAAACCAGGATGTGGTCGGCAATGCCGCCGGCTTCGATGACGACCCTTCCGGCATCGCCGATACCCGTCGCCGAGCCCCCGGCGAGAACGTCGAGCAGACCGCCGGCCGAGATCTGCGCCCCCGACGCGAGACCGCCGGACGAAACGGTTTCCACGCCGCCGCTGAGCACGAACTGGTTGGTGACAACGCCGCTGTCGTTCAGCGCACCGCCGGCATAGACGAACATCGCGGTCGCGGTCGCGCCCGACTGCACGTTCACCGTGCCACCGGAGATTGCAGTGCCAAAGCCTCCGGACACACCCTGGACCACGCCGCCCGACAGCACGTTCTCGACGCCGCCGCTATACACGCCGACAGAGCTCAGCACCGTACCGGCGACGTTGAAGACACCGCCGGCCGAGACGCCGACATAGGCCGCCGTGCCGCCAGCCGAAAGGTTCAGCGTACCGCCCGAAACGCCGGTCCCGGATCCGCTCGCTCCGGAGATCGAGCCACCCGACAGCACGTTCTCGACGCCGCCGATATAGATGGCAACGTTGCTCAGCACACGGCCGGCAACGTTGAACGTGCCGCCGCTGGAAACGCCAACATGGACGGCGGACCCGCCGGCCTGAAGGTTCAATATGCCGCCGGCGGAAACGCCGGTACCCGAGCTGGTCGCGCCCGAAATGAAACCACCCGACAGCACGTTTTCGACGCCGCCGTCACGCACCCCAATCATGCTGAGTGTCGTTCCGGCTACGTTGAAGATGCCGCCGCTGGACACGCTGAGATAGCTGGCTGAGCCGCCCGCCAGCACGTTGACGGTGCCGCCCGAAATTCCCGTTCCGGATCCGACTGCACCAGAGATGAACCCGCCGGCCTCGATGTTCTCGACACCGCCGGTGAACACAGCGGTGAAGCTGTTGACCGTGCCGGCCACGTTAAGAGTGCCGCCGCTCGAAACGGCGAGACGATCGGCCCCGCCGCCCGCACTGATCGTGGCGGTGCCGCCACTGGAAATCGTGGTCCCCACCGCGTAGCCGCCGGCGTCGACCAGAAGCTGGCCACCGCTACTCAGCGTCGTCGTGACCGCATGGCCCCCGTTGAGGACCTCGAGAGTATTGGACCCCGTTTCGATCAGTCCTGAGCTGGTAACACCCGAGCTTACAAACGTTGTGCTCATGGCAGCGCTCCCCCAAAAAAAATCAGTGCTTGAAAATGGCTAAAGCTTAAATCCAGGAATCGTTCTGATCACCGATTTGACGTGATCCACGGTGATCAGCCTTGTGCACTCGAACTGACGCGGCGTCCCCTTGTGGCGGGGACACCAGAAGAAATCCTTGTGGTCGAATCGAACCGCCGGATCGTTCCAGCAGCTGTTGCACGCGTGATAGTTGATGACCCGGTAGGGCGTAGCAAATTCATTTGTCGGATGCGTGAATCCCGCAATCATCACGACCGGGGTGCCGACCGCCCAGGCCAGCCAGGCAAGTCCGCTGGAAAGGCCAATGAAGAAGTCCGCGTGATTGAGCAGATTCGCCCGCTCCTGAATCGGGCGGTCACCGGTCCAGTCCTCCGCGCCGTTCGGAATGTGATTCCATACCAGCTCGTGGCCGTGCGTCGGCTTCTGATCGATGCAGATCACGCGATAGCCGGCCTGCTTGAGAAAGCTGGTCAGCTCGCGCCAGCCGTTCGGGTTATTCCAGTACTTGCATTGCGTGGTGCTCTGGACGGCGATGCAGACATAAGGCTCGGCGATGGGCCTTTGATCATCGGCCAGTGAGATGCGCGGCGCCACCTCGGTCGGATCGACGCCGAGGATGTATCCGGCGGTCCGGTGCAGCCCCACAAAACGGAAGTCGCACGGCTGGTAGACGAAATTCTTGTCGTCGAAAAACAACCCGACACTGTACGTGGCGTAGTACCGGTCGGTTTGAATCTCCTCATGCGTGACGAAGTTGATCTCCGGATACGCATCGCGAAACAGCGGAATCAGCTTCTCCGCCATCGCACAGGTCAGCCTGCAATTGTGAGCTTGCTTGAACTTCTCCACATAGGGAAACCAGCCGATCGTGTCGCCCAGAGTGCCGACCGGAAGCTGTATGAGGACCTGACGATCCATCGCGTTGTACTCATGCGAGAAAATGACATCCTCGCCCTGCAAGACCTCGATACGGAAACGAATGTAGTAGCGCTTTGAGCTGTTGACGCGTCCGCCCGCGAACTGCGTCTCGAAGAGAACATTGCCGGTCTCGGCGTCCCAAAGACGCACGCGCCAAGGGCCGTCGGCTTCCGGACAGACGACCCGGGCGCCGTCGTTGAAATCGAATCGTAGTCCCTTCGGACCGACTTGGGTGGGAAGTTCGGCCGCTGCCGGATAGGCACGCTTGGGCGCCTCGGCATCCGGCGCAACGGCTTCCGACTTGGCAGGTACGGCGCTGGTCGAACGATCAACGATTACTTTGGGTTGGTCAGTCACATGGTCAATCGAGCGCTTCAGCCCGATCGCCGGCGCGACGGCAATAGCATTCACGAATATCCCCTGCCCTGAAATATAAATAAGCTTAAAAAGTAGACGGAAGGTAAGCGAGATTGACAACCGCGTCAACGGACGAAAACCTTAGCGAGCACCTCTCCCGGCCGCTTCCACAACGCAGACACAAAGAAACACAAACGATGAGCCGCAACCCCAGCAAGGTCCCATTCGTCATCGCAGCGTCAGCGCACGGCCCGCTGATCGTAAACCGGCTGGACTACCACACGGCGGGCGAGCACACCTTTGGAGTCGGGATCCAAATCCTCGAGCACGGTGCGTTCGACGCCACCGAAATCGAGTTGACGAAGGGCCTTCTTGCACTGCGAAGAACCTATCGGGGCGATGGCGTCGTCGCGATCGACTGCGGGGCAAACATCGGCGTTCACACCATCGAATGGTCCAAGCATATGGACGGCTGGGGCTCGGTCCTCGCCATCGAAGCGCAGGAGCGGGTCTATTATGCGCTTGCCGGCAACATCGCGATCAACAACTGCTTTAATGCGAGAGCCATACACGCAGTTATTTCGTCGGAAACCGGGAAAACCCGGGTGCCGACCTTAAGCCACCAGGAGCCTGCCAGCTTCGGGAGCCTGGAGGTGACGCGACGCCCGGGTACGGAGCAAATCGGCCAGACGATCGATTACTCCGAGACCACCGGCACCGAAACGGCGATGGTCACCCTGGACTCCCTGAAGCTGAGCCGCTGCGATCTGATCAAGATCGACGTCGAAGGGATGGAGTTGAAGGTGCTGGAAGGGGCCGGCGCAACGATCCAGCAGCATCGCCCCGTCATCCACGCCGAATTCATCAAGACCGACAAGGCTGAGCTCGTTCGCAGGCTGAACGGCCTTGGATATCGGACGTACGACGCCGGGCAAAACTGCCTTGCGATACACGAATCCGATCCAAGCTTGAGCCACGTGGAATCCCGGACCCCGTCATGACGGGGCGACCCGCCGGCTTTCACCGCTCTCGGAGAGCATCCTGCCGGTAGCGCATGATCGGCGACAGCAAATAGCTCATGACGCTGCGGGCGCCCGTCCGGATTTGGACGGTGACGGCCATCCCTGGCGAAAGACTGATCTCCTTGTCGTCGATGATCATCTTGGTCCGGTCAATCGAGACATGCGCGATATACGCCGGCGCCTGGCCCTTTGGCTCGCTGCCTTCTTCCGTCCCTCCGCCATTCGTCTCGCGGGCAGAGTCCCGCGACCTGTCCCGGGAGACAGAATCGCGCGAGACGCTGACGATCCTGCCGTGCAGCAGGCCGTAACGCGTGAAGTTGAAAGTATCGACCTTGATCTCGGCGTCCTGCCCCGGGTGCACAAAGCCGATGTCGCGGTTCGAAACCATCGCTTCGATTTCAATCTGGCTATCGCTCGGCACCACCACCGCGAGCGTCTGGGCGGGAGTTACGACCCCGCCGACCGTATGCACAGCCAATTGCTGCACCACGCCATCGATGGGCGCCGCAAGCTTCTGAAGGTTTGTCCGGTGCTCGGCCTTGGCCACCTCATCCTTGAGGCTGCCGGCCTTCTGCGTCGCCTTGGCCAGATCATCGTACAAGCGGTGGCGGTATTCCGAGACAAGCTTGGCGCGCGTCTCATCGAGAGCCGCCACGGCTGCATTGGCCTCCTCGAGCTTGCTCCGCTGCACCAGGATGTCCTGCTGCAGCCCAACGAGCTCCTGGAGCTCCGACAAATATTGCAGCTTTGAACCGTACTCCCTGTCGGCCAAGTACTTGCGAACCCCGACCCGCTCCTGCAGCACCGGAAGCAAAGCATCAATCTTCGCGATGCCAGCCTCGATTGTCCTGGTCTCCGCGACCTTCTGGACCCGTTGCCGGTCCAGTTCCGACAGCTTGGCGCGCTGCTCCGAATCCTGGCTCCGCAAGAACTCCAGGTGCATTTTAATCAAGGCGGGCGGCGTGTCGTCCGGCGCCCCGTCAAGCGCACTGGTGTTTCCGTCGAGTGCGGAGCGCGTGCGCGAAATGTCCAGCAATGACGAGAGAAGATCGTTTTTCAGGTGCTGAAGCTCCGCCTGATTGCTCGTCGGATCCAGCTCGATCAGAACCTCGCCCGCTTTGACGGTCTGGCCGTCGCGAACGTGAATGGCCCGGACCACGCCGATTTCGAGCGGCTGAACCAGCTTGACACGATCGCCCGGCACGATCTTTCCCGACGCAGAGGCAACGATGTCGATCTTGCCGAGACCGGCCCACGCGACCGCGCAACAGAACAATGCCGCAATCAAGACGCCGGTAAGTCTGGCCGTCGGAGATGGCGGCGTCTCGACGATTTCGAGGGCTGCCGGCAGGAAAGCCAGTTCGTCCCTCGATTTACCCCCGGCCGGGAGCGCTTCACGAGCCGACTTCATGGATCCCCGCCTGCAACCGGTACAGTGACGCGTATCTTCCGCCTGTGCTGAGCAGCTCCTCGTGGGATCCCTGTTCGACGAGCCGCCCGCGATCGATGGTGATGATTCGATCGGTGCGCCTGACCGCGGACAGACGGTGCGCAATGACAAAGACCGTTCGCCCCTTCACGATCCGGTTCATATTGTCCTGAATGACCCTTTCGCTTTCATAGTCCAGCGAGCTGGTCGCTTCGTCGAAGATCAGGATGCGCGGGTCGGTGATAAGGGCCCGCGCGATCGCGATACGCTGCCGCTGCCCCCCCGACAGGCTGTTGCCGCGCTCGCCTACGACGGTGTCGTAGCCTTCCGGCAGCTCCAGAATGAACTCATGAGCTCCCGCAAGCTGGGCCGCCGCGATCACCTGCTGCATCGGCGCGGCCGGGTCGGCGAGCGCAATGTTTTCCCGTACGCTGCGATTGAACAGCACGTTCTCTTGCAGGACGACGCCGACCTGGCGACGCAGCCACGCCGGATCGACCATCGCAAGATCGACGCCATCGACAAGAACCCTGCCCTTTTCCGGGACGTAAAGGCGCTGGACCAGCTTCGTGAAGGTGCTCTTGCCTGAGCCGGACGGACCGACGATGCCGACGACCTGGCCGGCGGGAATGTTGATGTTGATGTCGTGCAGCACTTCCGGCCCATCCACACGATATCGGAAGGATACGTGCTCGAGTGTGACCTGGCCCTTGATGGGAGGCGGCACCGCGCGACCGGGATTGAACGTCTGCTCCGCCGGGGTGTTCAGGATATCGCCCAGCCGCGCGACCGAGAGCCTGGCCTGATGGAAGTCCTGCCAGAGCTGCGCCAGCCTCAGAACAGGAGCGCTGACGCGCGAGGAGAACATGTTGAAGGCGATCAGCTCGCCCACCGTGAGGCTGCCGTCGATCACAAGCTTGGCACCGGCGTAAAGGATCACCGCGGTGACGAGCTTGCTCACGAACTGAACTGATTGGCTCGCAACATTCGCCAGGCTGAGCACGCGGAAGCTCGCGGCAACGTACTCGGCAAGCTGCTCCTCCCAGCGGCGCTGCATCTGCGGTTCGAGCGCCATGGCCTTGATCGTCTCGACACCCGTCACGCTCTCGACAAGAAAGGCCTGGTTTTCGGCGCCGCGCTCGAATTTGGTGTCCAGCCGCTGACGGAACAGCGGCGTCGCGCCGGCCGAGATACCGACATAAAGCGGGAAGGATCCAAGGACGATCCAGGTCAGGATCGGCGAGTAGACGAACATCACCGCGATGAAAACTGCGGTGAAGAACAGATCGATCACCACCGTCAGGGCCGATCCGGTCAGGAAGTTGCGAATGTTCTCGAGCTCGCGGACCCGCGCAACCGAGTCGCCAACCCGGCGCGCCTGAAAGTAGGCGATCGGAAGTCCGATGAGGTGCCGGAACAGGCGGGCTCCCAGCTCGACGTCGATCCTGTTCGTCACGTGAGAGAACAGGTATGTCCGCAATATGCCGAGGGCCGTCTCAAAAACCGCAATGCCTATCAAACCCACCGCGAGCACATCGAGCGTACTGAGCGTGTGATTAACGAGGACCTTGTCGATCACCACCTGGAAAAACAGCGGCGACACCAGCGCAAACAGCTGCAAGAAAAAGGAGGCGATCAACACCTCCAGGAAATGGTAGCGATATTTATGAATGGCTCCCAGAAACCATGACAAATCAAAGCGACGGGCAAGGTTGACCAGTCCCGCCCGGCGGCTCACCAGGATCAGCCGGCCGGCCCACACCGCCTCCAGTTCGGCCCTCGTGATCAACTCCGGGCGCTCTGACAGGGGTGACTGAACGAGGATCTTGTCTGCGCCCACCTTGGCAAGGATCAGATGGCCGCCGTCGCGCAACAGGGCAATGGCAGGAAGCGGGACCTTCTCCAGCCTCAACCAGTTGCTGGTCACCTCGCGGGCCTTGACGCCGGTCGAGCGCGCGTAGCGCAGCATCTCCGGCGTTCCGAACGAGCCATTCCCGAATTGATGACGAATCTGGTCGACATCGGCCGGGATACCGTGAAAACGCAGCAACATCACGAGTGCAACTATCCCGCTGTCTGCTGTGCTGCCGCTCCGCGTTTCAATCATTTCGCGATTAATCTGTTGAGTAGCTGAAATTGACTGCAGTCGAATGAGCCGAGATTGCCGTAAGCGCGCCCTGCCCCCGCCCTTACAACCTCGCCGTCAGTGCAAACTGACTGTTCGCAGCGAACCAAAGAGCAGCAGATGAATATGACAGCCAGAGTACTATGGCTCTCCGGCGAGATGCAATTGGCGTTATGAACGGCGGCGCCGGATTCGCGAACTCGATCATGCCGATCGAGGAACCCTTCGCGGAGTCATTCGAAATCGGACCGAGGTCCGTAGTCTTACGGAGAGCGGCACGGATGCCGCGTCGGCGCCGGCCCCTTCGCGTCTGTTGACTACACCGCGGCAGTCAGTTGAATGTCACTTATTACGCCCGTGCTACCATAGATTGAGAGCCCGACCGAGATGCCCTGGAATTATTCAGTAACATTGAACGATCCGTCGAACGTCGGCGGATCCGCTGACGCGTCTCTCGTTTACGATCTTGAGCAGGCCCTCAACATTTGGCAGCAATATATCCTGGGCATTGGCACTCTGGTTGTGTCACTCAACATCCTGCCGACCGCCGTCGGCCGTGCCGATGGCGGGCCTACCTCCAGCTACTACATCGGCACAAGCGGCGGGCTCGCCGTGTATGAGCCATCCAGCCAGTACGAGCTGACCACCGGACAGCATGTCCCGGGAACGACAAGCGACATCACCATCAACATCGATCCGGGCTATTTCCAGTACATCGACCTGGATTATGGTCTGACCTACTCCAGTCAGGTCCCTGGAAACGTAATCAATCCGATCAACGTTTTTCTCCATGAGCTCATGCATGGTTTCGGCATGGTGGGCTGGTACGACCAGAGCGGCCAACTGGCCGGCAGCTATGAGTCAACGTTCGACACTCTGATTCAAAAGACTGCATATGGCGCTTACTTTGTCGGTGCAAATGCCGAGGCCGCTTACGGCGGCCCGGTGCCTTTGACCACGAACAGCACCACCCAGAACTACTACCACTTCGGCAACCAGCAATCCGATCTCTACGCCAGCCCCTCGACCGTTCAGGATCCTCTCACGCTGGACCTGATGAACGGGATCGTTTTCTACGGCAATTACCAGTACGCGATCTCCAACCTGGACATCGGAGTTCTGAAGGACCTCGGATACAGCATCCGGACGACACCCATCGTAACGGCTGCCGATCAGACCGCGGCTCGAAATCAGGTTTTTTCGGCCTCGTCACTGTTCTCGGTGAACATGGCCGCGGGCGATAGCATCACCCAATATGCCCTGTGGGACAGCAACGGCTACGGTCACTGGACGGTGAACGGAACAGTCCAGGGCACCAACACCGAGATCGACATCAGTGCTTCGCAGCTGGCTCAAACGAATTACCAGGCCGGACCCGGCTCGGACACGCTGTGGATCAGAGCTTTCGACGGCTATTTGTGGAGCGACTGGAAATCCTTCGTGATTTCTCCGGCCGATCGCGCCCCAACGGTCACGGCCACCAACGTGACCGGCACGCACGGGCAGCTCTCGGTGGCTGGATCGGGACTGTTCTCGGCCAGCGACGCGGATGGCGACGGGATCACCCAGTATGCGTTGTGGGACACCGAGGGCCACGGGCATTGGGCCATCAATGGTGTCGCGCAAGCCACCAATGCCGAAATCGACGTCTCGGCCGCCAGCATCTCGCAAGTGAGTTATATGTTCGGCACAGCCTCAGACACGCTCTGGGTCCGGGCATATGATGGATATCTTTGGGGCGCGTGGGTTCGTTTCAACGCCACGCCAGGTCCGGATCTCGCTCCAGTTGTTCACGCATTAAACGTCGCAGCAGTACACGGACAAACGTCGGTCGCGGCCTCGAGTCTGATTACCGCCACCGACCCGGATCTCGATACGATCACCCGATACGCGCTTTGGGACAGCAACGGCAACGGCGCATGGGTCGTGAACGGTGTCGTACAGGCCACCAATACGGAGATCGACCTCACTCCCGCGCAGTTTGCCCAGACGAGCTACCAATTCGGCTCCGCCTCCGACCAGCTCTGGGTCAAGGCTTACGATGGGATTCAGTGGGGGGCATGGGTCCCGTTCATGGCAGTTCCGTACCCGAACCATCCGCCGGTGGTCATCGCAACCGACGTGTCGGCCACACACAACCAGAACATCGCCGCATCGAATCTCTTCAGTGTAACCGACGCCGATTCAGATGCGATCGTCGGCTATCAGGTTTGGGATTCAACGACCGATCCCGCCAGCGGCCATTGGGTGATCGGCGGAGTAGCGCAGGCTTCCAACATAGCCATCAATGTGACGCCCGCTCAATTCACCAACACCTCGTTCCAGACCGGCTCCGGCTCGGATGATCTCTGGGTGCGAGCCAATGACGGTACGACATGGGGAGCCTGGAAAGAGTTCCACGTCAACGCGCCGATCGACCATGCACCTGTGGCGAGCGCGTCGGACGTGACCGCCACCCATGGCCAGACTATCGCGGCGACAAGCCTGTTCACGGTCAGCGACGCCGACAGCGATACCATCACCAACTATCAGTTCTGGGACTCGACCGC
>NZ_JASAUT010000048.1:38561-59382 GCF_029952935.1 Bradyrhizobium sp. Mp19
CGCCGATCCTGCCAGCGGGCATTTTGTCGTGGGCGGCGTCATACAGCCCACCGGCCAGAACATCGATGTGAGCGCGGCACAACTGGCCAGTACATCGTTCCAGAGCGGCTCGGGTTCTGACGACCTCTGGGTGCGGGCCTTTGATGGCATCACATGGAGCAACTGGAAGGAGTTTCACGTCAACGCGCCGATCGACCATGCTCCTGTGGCCAGCGCGTCGGATATGACCGCCACCCATGGCCGGGATATCGCGGCGGCAAGCCTGTTCACGGTCAGCGACGGCGACAGCGATGCGATGACCAACTATCAGTTCTGGGACTCGACCGCCGATCCTGCCAGCGGGCATTTTGTCGTGGGCGGCGTCATACAGCCCACCGGCCAGAACATCGATGTGAGCGCGGCGCAACTGGCCAGTACATCGTTCCAGAGCGGATCGGGTTCTGACGACCTCTGGGTGCGAGCCTTTGATGGCATGACATGGAGCAACTGGAAGGAGTTTCACGTCAATGCCCCGGCCGACAACCTTCCGATTGTCTCGGCCGCCGACTATTCGGCGAGCCACGGCCAGGATATCGCGGCCTCCACGCTGTTCTCGGTCTCCGACGCGGATGCCGACACCATCACGAATTATCAGGTGTGGGATTCGACGGTGGATGCGAGCAGCGGGCACTGGGTGGTCGGGGGAATCGCCCAAGGCACCAATGCTGCCATCAATGTCACGGCAGCTCAGCTCTCGAGCACAAGCTTTCAAAGCGGCTCGGGTTCGGACGATCTCTGGTTGAGGGCTTACGACGGCTTTGCCTGGGGGGCGTGGAAGGAATTTCACGTCACCGCACCGGTTGACAGCGCTCCCGTCGTGACGGCGTCCGACTTCCACGCGACGGCCAATCAGAGCGTGGCCGCATTGAGCCTGTTTTCAGTCACGGATGCCGACGGCGACAGTATGGCACAGTACCAATTCTGGGATTCGACGCCGTCGGCAAGCAGCGGCCACTGGAGCATTGGCGGGACTGCGCAGCCCACCGGCACCGCCATCAACGTCAGCGCGGCTCAAATTGCCAGCACGACGTTCCAGGGCGGCACCGTACCTGACGACCTCTGGGTTCGCGCCAGCGATGGCATCAGCTGGAGTGCGTGGCACGAATTCCATTTCATCGTCTAGGGAGCGGCCCGCGTTGCGGAAACGCCGCGAGCTGCGCCCAATCAGTCGACGACACGAAGCCCGATTGTCTCCCAAAGCAAAAATGGCCCCGCGAAGTGCGGGCCATTTTATCGGTACCGATTGGTCCGGACTTTGGTTGCGGGGACCCGCAACCATCTCAAATTGCTATACGAGGCAACGGCTTAGCGTTGCTCCCGAAGGCAAAGGTGGCTAGTTCGGATCGTGTAGGGTGCGCCAAATTCTCCCGGTCTTAGAGCTATGCACGCGCTCCAGACACAAAGCTGAGGTTCTTGTCCAGCCCTAACGGGACGCCCGTAATGACAGACATCGCACGCTCAGCTTGTCGTTGCCGCACTTCGCTCGAAAGGCTTGTTTTCGGCGATGAACCTTGCGGCCAGCACCAGAGCGCCCATCGAGAACTCCTTTCCGTGCGCGGCGATCATCCGTTCGGAAAGTTCCGCCAGCTCCTTGAAGTACTGATCCTTGCTATCGGCTTCATTGAGCGATCGAGTAGATGTCATGGTTTCCCTCCTGGTGACCACCGGGCCAGCTATTTGAAGATGTGAGAGGGAAACGTGACGATCGCCGCCTCCCCGTTGTCTGTGCCAAATGCAAGATGCTGGCCATCGGGCGACCACCGCAGTGCGTGGATCGCACCCCGCCCAGGTGGCTTGACGACCAGTTCGTCGGCTTCCCCGATCCTGGCGACAACCACCATGCCGTCGCCGTAACCTGCTGCGATCAGCCGACCCTCCGGATGCATATCCACCGTCTCCACGAGTACGGGTCTGGCACGGCCTGTCGTAAGGCTGGCCGGCCGTTCGCTGTCGTCGCTGAGGCTGGAAATGTCCCATGCGATGATCCGATAGGCCCCGCTCGTAACAAGAATGCGCGAATCCGCGCTCCACGACAGAGATGATGTGCTCCCGGGATAATTGGAAACCCGAACGATCCGAGCATCGGCAAGGCGGACCAGAACGACGCCTGTCCCCACGACGGACACGGCCAACCAGCATCCGTCCGGGCTCCATGCCAGATTGGAGATTGGTCCGAGCTCGAATGAAACCGCCGGCTCTGGTCGTGCCCCGAAGGCGCGAACGAGCAGACAATTGTCGACTCCGATCGCAAAGCGCCGACGATCCCCTGACACCGCCAATGCCGATGCATTCCCGCCAGCGCGCTCCTGGAGCCAGCCGACATCGTCATTGGAATTGTAAAATATGACCGATCCGCCGGAAGCGGCCAAAATGCCCCCGGCCTGCACCGGAGCGACCAGATCGATTGGGGACCCATGGTCCGCAATCAGGCGCGTGACGCCGGATGTCGACACGCTAAGCAACCGGCTGTGATCACTAGCAACAAAACCTGACGTCCCGATCAAGGCGAGATGAAGCGGAGCATCACTTGCAATGACCTTCATCAACGGAGGCACAGGCTTCCGCCGTGGCGAGATTGTGGCCCGGCCCCCGTCCAGCGCGATGCGACAGCGATCCTGCGGCGGCTCGATATCGGTCAAGGGAGCGATCGCCAGAACGCCATCGGCAAGCGCAAAGGCGACTCCGTCGCCCGCGAAGGCCGTGCTGGTGACCGGCGTCCCGACCGTCCAGTGCCGCCCGAGCAAATCATAAAGCGTGGCAGTCTCTGCTTCCATCGTGTCCATCGAACGTCTCACCTGCCGGCGGCAATCCGCTTGTCAATATCTTCAAGGCGTCGCTCCAGTGCGGCGCATTGAGCGTCGCTTGCTGCCATTCCGGCAGTCACGTTTTCCAGGCGTGTTCGCGCCTCCTCGAGCGCCTTGGCGAGCGTATCCGAGACGCCTGCCGCGGCAATCTCGCGCTCAATCTCCTGAATCTCAAACTCGGCCCCACCGCCAAGTTGAAGGTTGAGAAGGTTGCGCGATTGAGCGGCCGATATCTCCTGAACGACGACCAACCGCTCCTTCAGCACTGCGATCAGGGTCGAAGGAGCGTTACTCATGCGTCCGCCTCGATTTGAGCCAGGATCCGCTGCAGCCCTCCGACACCTGATACAAAGTGTTGCTGCGCGTCATTGATGTGAGATTGCAGCGAATCCAACAGATCGACCCTCAGCAACCGCGCTGGATCGCCCGCCATCGTCTCGACGGCCTGAAGGCCGAACTGATGCCGCAGGCCGATTCCCTTCAAGACGAATTCCGAAAGCTCGCGTGCATGGGTTTCGATGAAGGGACGCAATAACGGATGCGCGCCGTACCTGATGCCGCGCTTTGCGAGTTCGACCTCGATGAACACGATGAAATGTCGAACCAGCAGATCCTGGCTTTCGCCGAGCAGCTGCACCACGAAGGTGACGTCGCGGTCCGCGCGCGCAAAGATCTGCGACGCCAGCGCCGCCGCGCTGGCAGGCCCCTCTCCGCCGTTCTGTTCATCCCAGACTGCCGCCATGCCTCACCTCGCCCTCAGGTCCGGGAACGGTATTGGTGCAATTTGCGATACAGCGTCGCGCGCGAAAGCCCCAGCTTCTCGGCAGCGGCGGCAATGTTACCGCCAGCATTCGCGACGGCCCGCTCGATGGCGCGGCGTTCCACTTCGTCGAAACGCGCGATTTCGTCGCCTTCCGATCCCGTCGAGCTATGGTCCACCTGCGAGGGCGCCGAGGAGGACTGGGCCGGCACCACTTCCACGAAATCCTCGGGCAAGTCCCTCGGAGCGACGATGCCGGTGATCGTCATCAGCACGAGGTTCTCGACCAGGTTGCGCAGCTCGCGAACGTTCCCCGGCCAGCTATAGCGCCGCAGCAACTCCATGGTCGCTGCCTCGAAACGTAGCGGTTGGGTGCTATAGGTCTCCGCGAATTGCCTGTTGAAATGATCGACCAGAATCTCGACGTCGCCCAGGCGTTCGCGAAGTGGCGGGATGGTGAACTTGACGGCGCCGATCCGGAAGTACAGGTCCTTGCGAAAACGTCCCTCAGCCACCTCCTGCTTCAGATTCCGATTGGTCGACGCTACGAGCCGGACGTCCACAGGTCGCGCCTTGCTGTCACCAAGCCTATACACCGCGCGCTCTTCCAGCACACGGAGCAGGTAAGGCTGCAGGTCCATCGGCATCTCGCCGATCTCGTCAAGGCTGAGCACACCGCCATTGGCAAACTCAAACCGCCCAGGCCTGCCCTCGCGCGTAGCGCCGGTGTACGCGCCCGGCGCATGCCCGAACAATTCGCCGCCGAGAAGCTCCTTGGAGACCGCACCGCAATTGAAGGCAATGAACGGCTCCTTACCGGTCTTCTGGCTGGCGGCGTGAACCAGACGGGCGAAGAGTTCCTTGCCGACGCCGGTCTCGCCCTCGAGCAGGATTGCGGTTCGTCCGAGCGCTGCTCGCTCAATCTTCTCGATCGTTTGCAACAATGCGTCGCTGCATCCAACGATCGCTTCCCTGGCCGAGACCAGTGCGGCGCGGGCCGCTGGCGACATCTGGGATCGGGCAACACTCGCGCGTGGCTTCGCCGCAAGCACGAGCATTGCGCCCTTCACGACGCCGTCGACCACCAACGGTTCGATCCGCTGCTCGCGCAGTTCCTCGGGCAGCCCATTGGCAGGGTCTCTCGCCAGAAAGCCCTCGTCGTTTGGGAGAAGCTGGCTTCCGATGCTCAAGTCCTGCGACTGCGCAATCCGTCGCCAGCGAACAGATGCCATGTCGTTATGGTGAACGACCCTGCCGAAACGATCGAGAATGACGACCCCATCAGCACTGTTCATCCCCGGCATTCGGGAAATGCTCGCCTCGAGCAGCCGCATTCTCTCAATGCGGATTTTTTCCGAGAGCGCCAGTTCAATGTGATGGGCCGCGACCACCGCCAAGGCCACGTTGTGCCGGTGAAAGATTGCCTGGGGTCCGGAAAAATCGACGATGCCGATGATGCTGCGGTCGATCGGGCTACGAATGGGACTACCGACACAGGTCCATGCCTTGATGCCCTCCGAGAAATGCTCGGCCGCATGGACATGAACCGGCTTTCCTGTGACAAGCGCCGTGCCGATGCCATTGGTCCCGGTGACCGCTTCGCCCCAGGCTGCACCTGCTTCCAGGCAGATATCGTGTCCTGCATCGATGGTCCGCCGATCGCCCCCGACCTCAAGTACGACGCCGTTCCTGTCGGTGATGACCACCATCGTGGCCGCGTCACCTAGGACCTCGGCAATGCGGCGGAAGGTCTCGGCGCTCGAACCAAGCAGGTCATCGTTCTTCAGACGCAGTTCATAGAGATCGTCGGGCGAGGCAAGGAGATTACTGCCCTTGCCACGAGCATCGACCCCGGATGTGACGCTGCGCTGCCATGATTGCTCGATAACGCTTCGCACCGGAGCGTTCTCGCGCCTCAGGTCCCCGAAGGTCAGGAAGTTTTCCCATGCCTTGTTGGTTTCCCGTTCATCGTATGGCCGCCCCTGCTCCGCATCCGGAGCCTTGTAGCCTTGCAGGGAAAACGGCGGCTTGGCCATGAGCGTTTCCGTCAGCATTGGAGCACCATACGTACGTTGGCAAACAGCAACCCGATCGGCAAACACGAACTGAGCCGGATCCCATCAGGATCCCCGCAGGCTCCGCTGACGAAGATCATTCGACGCTTCTGGAGATCGCATCCAGGCCGAGGCGGCTCGAGATGATCTGTTCCAGGTGGGCTTCCGACGCCTCGTCGGGCACACTCACTCCCTCGAGGTCGGCCAGGACCTTGTACAATTCGTCATCCAGCGGCTCGAAGATCCCGTTCTCGCGTGTCGCCAAAGCGAAGTATCGCGATTGGCCATTGCCGCGCAGTTCACCGACAAAATCGAGCTGCCGTCCTGACGCGAGATCGGCGATGACGACGCGACCATTATGGCTGATCCGCACATAGGGCTCGACCTCTTTCGGGCGAGCCGGAGGCGTGGACCAGAGCTTGCCCGATGGTTGGGGCTGCGAAGGGGGCGTCGGATTGCGCAACTGCTGCCAACGCCCGAGTGTCAGATGATTGGCGAGCGCGTTGATCGTCGTGCGGTTCTTCTGAAGGAAGTCCTTGGCCGCCACCTCTTCCCGATGCGGGCCGTCACGCTTGGAGATGATGTAGACCATGTCCCTTTTTCCTCCCGCCCGGCTGATGGGATGATCGTGGAGGCTTGTTACACCGCCTCCTTCCGTTCATGCCGGAGCATTCAAGATTGTAACCCGTTCCAAATCGTTGTCACGGTGCTATCAATCATTCGATCGCGAACGTCACGCCGTCGCCACCACCTGGCGCGTAACCCCCGCCTTGAAGACGTAACCGGACAGCGCGGCCCCCAGGCAAGGCGCCACAAAATAGAGCCACACCTGTGACAGCGCATCGGAACCCGCAAACAATGCCGGCCCCAGCGAACGCGCCGGATTGACCGATGAGCCCGATACGGCGATGCCGGCGAGGTGGATCGCAACCAACGTGAGGCCGATCACCAACCCGGCATAGGCGGATGCCGCTCCGTTTTGCGTTGCACCAAGGATCACCGTCAGAAACAAGAAGGTTGCCGACGCTTCGAACACGAACGCGGAGAGAACGCCGTATTGTCCCCAGCCATTCTGGCCAAAGCCGTTCGCCGCGACGTCGTAGCCGCCGACTTTACCTTCCGCGATGAGGAACAGCACGGCTGCAGCCGCGATCCCCCCGATGAACTGCGCGACGATATAGCCGGAGAAATCCCGCGGCGACATCCGGCCGGCGACGAGCATCCCGAGGCTGACGGCCGGATTGAGATGAGCGCCGGAGATATGTCCGATCGAATAGGCCATTGCGACCACGGAGAGGCCGAATGCGAACGCCACGCCCAGCAAGCCGACCTCGGCCCGCATGAAGATCACGGTCGCGCAGCCAAAGAACACCAGCGCGAACGTGCCGATAAATTCCGCAACATACTTATGCATAACTCCCCCTTCCTGGTGATGAATTCGATATCGAGGCCTTGGTCGCCCTGGTCGCGGCGCACGGCGTCTCCTGAGACGGCGCGGCGGAACGCGGACCGCGTACACATGCCTCATGCGCGTCCAAGCTTCTCCGCCCCGCCGCCTAGTGCCGGCCCCTGTGTCGGATCGATGTATTCCGGAACGTCGGCAATCAGGGTGTTGGTGGTCAGCACCAGCGTGGCGACGGAAGCGGCGTTTCGAAGCGCAGTATAGGTCACCCGAACGGGATCGACGATGCCGGCCGACACCATGTCGATGAATACACCGTTGGCGGCATCGAACCCGACACCCGCCCGGGAACCCTGCAGATCGGCCACGACTTTCTCCGCATCATGGCCTGCATTCCTGGCAATGAAGGCGGCGGGACGCGACAGGGTTTCGCGCACCAGCTTGATGCCCTCACCGAGGTCGCCATTGATGTTGCCGAGCGTGCGCGCCACCACCGGTGCGCACTGCGCCAGCGCCGTGCCGCCACCGGGCACGATGCCCTCCTCGGCCGCGGCCCGCGCCGCGCTGAGCGCATCGTCGATCAACTGGATCGTCCGCTTCTGCTCCACGGGAGTGACGCCGCCTGCAAGGATCACGGCGGTCCCGCCCGAGAGCTTCGCCAGCCGTTCCTTGAGCTTGTCCTGTTCGATGTTCGGCGGTGCCAGGTCGTGCTGCTTGGCCACCTGCTGGCGCCGCGCCGCGATCGCCGCATCGTCGCCGCCGCCCCGGATGATTACCGTTTCGCGCGCGCTGGCTCGCACCTGCCGCGCGGTGCCGAGATCGGCAAGACTCGTCTCTTCGAGCTTGCCGCCAAGCTCGCGTGCGATAACCCGTCCCCCGGTGATGATGGCGAGATCGTCCATCATCGCCTTGCGCCAGTGACCATAGTCAGGCGGATTGACCACCAGGATCCTGCCGCGGTTGTCATCGCCGAGCAGCGTCACGACCACTTCCGGCGCAATCTCCTCGGCGACGATGACAAGCGGCCGCCCGGTCGTGGCGACCGTCGCACGCACCGCCGCCAGCTCGGCCGGCGTCTTGATTTTCAGGTCGGTCAGGAGAATGTAGGGCTGATCGAGCACCACCTCCATCTTTTCGACATCCGTCACCATGTGGTGGGAGATATAGCCGCGATCGAACGACATGCCTTCGACGACTTCGAGCGTCGTGCTGGTCGTCAGCCCGTAATCGGAACTGATGATGCCGTCCTTGCCGACGCGCTGGACCGCCTCCGCAATCAAACTGCCCAGATGAGCGTCGGTCGATGCGATCGTTGCCACCGCCTCGAGCGTCTTGCGATCCGATACGGCAATTGCCGAGCTCTTCAGGGCCTCGACGACAACCTCGACGGCCCGATCGATCCCTTTGCAGAGATCGACGGCCTTGGCGCCCCGCTCCAGTGCCGCAACGCCTCCCTGGATGAGACCATTTGCAAGCACCATGGCGGTAGTCGTCCCGTCGCCGGCGACTTCGTTGGTCTGCATCGAGACCTCGCGCACCACCTGCGCACCCATGTTCTCGAAGCGATCGGGCAGCTCGATTTCAGACGCAATGGTGACGCCATCGCGAGAGACGATGGGCGTGCCGATCGGCCTGTCGACCATCGCGTTCATGCCCTTGGGACCGAGGGTCGATTCGACCGCCGCCGCAAGCTTCTGGACTCCGCGCGCAAGAGCACGGCGGGCTTCGATATGATGTAGTAATACTTTCGGCATCGGTTCCACTCCCTAGCGGTCGCATCGTGTCGTCTGGTTGGGCGGACTTGCTGACCGCTCCGGTTCTTGGCGCTCGCAGGCACCGCTAAACGCGGCCCCACGCCGGCGCAATTCTGGCGTCTCCGGTCACAGGCCGCCGGATGGAACGGCACAACTGCCGCAGCCTCCGCACGGTGACGGCGTTCGTACAGTGTTGCCGTCGTCGCGATAGCGGACAGCAAGCAGGCCTCTGCACAATGAGCTATTGAACTCCATATTGATGCGCACTCCGCGCAACCGCTGCAGATAGGACGTCAGTTCGTGCCGCTTGATCGGGGCCCCCTCGTAGGTGACAAACGCGCGATCCTCAGGAAGGCAAGCAACGCCTGTTTCAATCAGAAGCTCGCGGTAGCGGGGCTTTTGACGCGCGACGTCCGGCGAAGTGAACTTGACCTCGTCAAAGGCACGCAAACTCATCCGGCAGATCTCCGGATCTTCATAACCTAGCCCCCGCAGCGCCAGGATCATGATCTCCTGGCGCCGCTCGAACGCCTTGCGACGGAATTTATCCCGCAATTCGTTAAGCGAGCCTCCCGGCGCAAACTCCTTGAGTGCGTCAGCAAATGACCTGCCTTCGCGGACGCCACGGTTGATCTCCTCCGCGACCATATGGTCCCGAAGCAGCGGCCGCGCCTCGCGAACCCACGGCAGCGACGACACCGCCCGGCGCATGTCGTCGGCCATGAGGAACGCGAAGTTCGCTGAACACCAGTAAGTCGGCAACCGAAAGACGATATCGACATCGCCATCGTCATCGACGGTGACATGCTCGACGAATCCAAGATCGGTCACCGACTCGTCGAGTTCAGGGTCTGTCATCAACGCGAGGCGCTGCCACACCTCGCTGGTCCTGCGGTCTTGCTTCAGGAGCGGTGCGTTCATGTGATGTCATCCTGCCGCCGCGGTGGCGTAGGCACCCTTCGCAAGCTTTGCCTTCTGCGCCTCGACATCCACGCCGTAAAGCCGCGCAGCGTTGAGACCGAGGATCTTCTTCTTTGCCTGCGGCGTCAGATCGACACCGTGCTCCTGCTTCAGATCCACGGGCAGCTCGAAATTCCAGAACTTCTCGACCAGCCAGCGGGGCGTCCAGATGGCATAGTCGCTGCCGAAGAGGATCTTGTCCTCACCGACCCAGAACAGCAGTTCGCTGATCACTTCCGCGAAATACCGGGGACGTCCGTGAATGAACGGAAGCGCTACCGCAAGACCGCCATAGACGTTGGTCTCCTGCACGGCGATCCAGCAGAAATCGTCTAGTCTCGGCAGCCCGCAATGCTCGATGATGAAATTCAGGCCCTGGAAATCGGTCGCCGCGTGATCGACGTCGTGAACATCGAATGCATCCTTGTCCAGCGGGATAATGGTCGGCCCCTTGTGGACGTGGATGTTGGTGATGCCGACCTTCTGGCAGAGTTCGAAGCAACGATATGCGTTCGGATCGGTGAGCTTCCAGCCGCGCGACTCGCCCTTCCATTCGGCGGTGTAGAGCTTGACGCCCTTGATGCCGAACGTTTCCTTCATGTAGTGAATGTATTCCAGTGCCCGCTCACCATCTCGCGGATCAAAGGCGCCGTTGACGATGAAGCGGTCCTTGTACTTCTTCGCCATCTCGGCGTTTCGGTCGATGGTGTTGAAGCCGTTCTTGTAGAATTCCGTGAGGTAGGTCGACTGCACAATGGCCATGTCGTCCGGACCGTCGACGAACAGATCGCGGTACATCTGCTCTGCGCTGTATTTCTCGAACTGGTCCTTGGGCCAGAGCTTGTCCTTTGGACTGAGCGACGTGTGGTAGGCGTAGAAGCAATCGATGAACTGCTTGCCGTGAATGTTGAGCTGGTTCGCCGGACTGCCGTCCCAGAAGTGGGTGTGACCGTCGATGATGAAGACTTCCTCGCCCGTGGGAGTTATGAACATGATGGTCTCCAGGATTTTTTGATAAGCTCTGTCCGATCAATCCACGCGCCGTCCCGGCGCGAACACTCTAGAAACGGTGGGGCCACACCGGGAAGATGCGGCCCCCAGTGAGGGAGCTTCACTCGATGTATTCGAAGACCTCATCCATGTTTCCGAACAGCGTCACGGTATTGTCGTCGATGCGCACCATCCGGCCGTAGTGGGTCGAGGTATTCACTTCGAATATCTCGGCCGTCATGTCCTTTCCGAGGATGTCGCTGATCTCGTCCATCTTGAAGATCAGCTTGCCCTCGCCGTCGATGCGGATCAGGGCCGGCTGGTAGGTCACGGTCACGTTCGGCTTCTTGCCCATGAATTCAGCGATGGCGCGCGCCTCGACGCTGTCGTTCATGGTGACACCGCACTGATGGGAAATCGTCTGTTCAAAACGAAGATCTCCCATCTTCTGGAAGATGTTCTGGTTGGTCGCACTTCTTGAAGCAACGGACATTGCAATTTACTCCTTGGGAAGGACGAGGCCGAGCTCGCCGAGAATCTTCTTGATGCGTTCGACCGATTGCGCGCGGACGTCGGCGTATTGCACCGGCTTCGAATGTGGCTGCGACCAGATCGGCTGCAGTCCGGCGGCCGCCTTGCCGGCGAGCGCCACGTGCTTGTTCACCCAGCCCTGGAACAGCTTCTTGTTGTGCGCGGCATGCTGATTGTCCGTCACCAGCAGGTGCATCAGGTCGATTGTGTTCGCGAGATTGCGCTCATAGTCGGCCTCGGCCGCCGAAATAACCGCCGGCGTGATGAAGTCGCCGTTCGGCGAGCCGACCTGCATCAGGAAACCGCTGCGGAACAGCTCGCCGACCAGCGGCTCGAACACGATGTTGGTGGCGAAGTACTGCTCAAGATAGTCGGCCGACCCCATGATCGATTCGATCGCTTCGCGGGTACCCTGCCAGCCCTTGTCCTCCAGCCACACCCGCTTGCCCGCGGCGTCGTCGAAGCCCGGAATGTCCATTCCGATCTCGGCGAGATAGAGCGTGATGTCCTGGGCCAGACGAAGCTTGTAGGACGAGTTCGTCAGGGTCGCGTTGTTGATCATCTGGGTGTAGCCGTAGCGCTGCGCCTGCATTAGCGACGTGCCAAGCCCGAATTCGGCATGTTTCCACGCGCCGAGGTGGTTTTGCAGGATCTTGACCCAGGCCTTGTCGAAGCTCTTCGGCGCGCCGGACTTGCGGCCGTTGGCGATCACCGATTGGACCATCGTCTCGATCTTGGACTGGCGTTGGTAGTGGGTGCGCTCCCACTCCTGGTCGGGCGCACGGAAGGCATGCCAATTCGAGCTCAGCGCGGCGGTGTTGTCCTTGGTGTAGGCTCCCTTTCCGTTGGGGAAGGAGATAATCCAGTCCTGCAGCAGATAGCGCTCCGGATCGGGCTGAACGTCTACGGTCACGTCCTCATAGTGCGTCGCCCGCTTGCTGCGAGGCTCGAAATACCGGTACTTGCGGCTGTCCGAATCCGGAAATACCGCAGCGCCTGCTGCACCGGATTTCGCTGGAACACTTTGAACGGCAGTCATGGTCGTCTTCCTCCTCCCTTGGTGGGCTCTATAAAAGGCACGGTCGCTGTTCGAAAAACCTCAGTTGTTGGCTGGTGTGAACTTGTCGAAGAAGATGCGATCCGACTCGACGTCGTTCATCTGCAGCACCGGCACCAGCGCCTCGATCATCGGTGACGGTCCACAGGCATAGACGTCGACGTCTTCGCCATATCCCGCGTCGCGAAGGTGCGCTCCGACGGCTTCGTGCACGAAGCCCTTTGCTCCACCCCAGGCCGTATCATCGGCCGCATGGGAGAGCACCGGGACGAAGTTGAACTCCGGATGCTTGGCGGCGAGCTCTGCGAAGTGATCGAGATAGAAGAGATCGTTGCGCGTCCGAGCTCCATAGAAGAAGTGCACCGGGCGTGCTTCGCCGGACTCGATGTGATCATGCAGGATCGACCACAGCGGCGACATCCCCGATCCGCCGCCGACCAGGACTATGGCTCCGGTTCTGTTTTCTCGCCGGAAGCAGGTCCCGTAGGGTCCGCGGAGTCCGACCGCGGTTCCGACGGCGAGGTCTCCGTCGAGCCGGGAAGAGAAGCGTCCGTTCGGGTACTTTTTGATGATGAATGCGAGCTTTTCGCCCTCGACCGGCGAATTTGCCATGGAAAACGAGCGCGTAATCGTCTCTGCCCCCGGGAGCGTGATGTCGACATATTGACCCGCCCAGAACTTCAGAGGTTGCTCGAGCGATATCTCGAGGAGCCGGATGTCATGGGTCAGCGCGGAGACGCTCGTGACTGTGCCCGTGAAGTCCCTGACCGGGATCGATTTCGACAGCACCTCCTCGTCATAGTTGAGGAGCTCCACCTCGAGATCCGAATAGGCCAAGGTCCGGCACAGCAGGATGTAATCCTGGCCTCGCTCCATCTCGTTGAGGGCGAACGTCGAGTATTTCTTGAGTTCGACTTCGCCTCCGGTCAGGACGCATTTGCACGCCGAGCACTGCCCCTCCTTGCAACCATGCGGCAGTGCAATGCCCTGGCGGAACGCGGCGTCAAGAACGGTTTCGTTCTCCTCGACCTCGAATTCTATGCCTACCGGTTGCAGGCGAACGACGTTAGCGGGCGTGCCCATAGGGCCTCCTCAAACCAAGGCTTGCGTATCTTCCGGAGAGTGATCGGGAAGGAGCCGGCCGGAGCCGGCTCCTTCCGTCTCGGTTAGTTGCAGGGATTGATGGTGAATCCCTTGCGATACTCGGCGAGATGCGTCTCCCGGTCGGCCGGGCTCATCTCCCGCAGCGTGAGCAGCGGGCTCTTCAGGATGTGGCCGCGGACATCGTCGAGCGTCCACATTTCCTTCTCGTCGAAGCGCAGGTGCGGCTGGGCGACCAGAGTCTTGCCGTCGGTGCGCACGAAGCCGAGATCCTTGATCGCGTCGGCGATATCGACATTGTGATAGACGCTTTCCCATTCGCGACGGCCACTGAACCGCCCCATCGCCGGGGTCGGACGCCCCTGGTATTCGCCGGCGAAGGCTTCGACGGCCGTCCAGCGATCGAGCTCATGGGCGAACGTGTAGAGCTTGCCGTCGATCTCATCCGTGACCATGTCCTCGCGGATCAGGCACGGCACCAGGCACGACCAGCAACGATGCGGATAGACGTAGCCGACGTCGCTGTTGAAGAGAATGTTGGTCTGGCCGCGATGCGACAGCTTCTCGTACCACTTCCAGAAGTCGCCGAACTGGGCATACCAGCCCGGATACTTGTGCTCGAACCACTCGAAGTCCTTGTCGGTCTGGGCCTCGATACGCCAGAAGTTCGCGGACCAGCCGACCGCGAAGAACTGCGCGACCTTGTGGACGTAGTGCTTCTCGGTCAGACGCTTCCAGGCAGTCTGAACGTCGTCATGATGGATCTTGATGCCGTACTTCTCGAGCGGCAGCATATAGGTGCGATAATAATCCTCGAAGATCCAGCGGTGCCACATCTCCGCGTAGGACTCCTTGGTCTTGTCGCGGTTCGTGGTGCCATACTCGATGAAGGTGCCGATCGCCGCGTCGACGATGGCGTGGTTCTGCCAGAACGCATAGCGCATGTCGCGCTCGAGCAGCAGATGGTTCTCCGGCTCCTTCAGCATCGACATCAGCATCGAGTGGCCGTTACCGATGTGGCGGCTCTCATCCGACTGAACCGACAGGAAGACCGTCGGTAGCGCATAGTCGCCGTTGCGGGCAGCCTCCGACGGCATGGCGACGAACAACGTGTTGGTGAACGCGGTTTCGGCAACCACGGTCAGGTAGACGTTCGCCGAGGTGATCGCGTCGCCGGTGATGAAGCCCTCACCGAACTGCCGGCCGATCGTGGTGGCGTAGCACTTGCCGAACGCCTCCTCCGTGATGTCGAAGCCGGCCGGATCGATGTAGTTCTCCATGTACCACTTCTTGAGATTCATCTGGATCGTCGAGTGACGGAACTCGTCGACCATCTGCATCGTGAAGCCAGTGCGAAGATCTTCACCCGGAGCGAGGCGGCCGACCATGGCCATGGACCGGGCGGCGGAGATTTCCGGGAACGGGATGATCGCCAGGAACAGCTTCATCCACTCGACCCAACGCGGCTCGACGTTGCGGAACATGTCGCCGCGCAGCGCGGCATCGAGCGCGCCGTAGACGCGGTTGTCCTTCTCCTCCTGCATCGGGAAGTAGGAGCGGAGGACCTGCTTCATCGGATCCTTCGGCGCTTTCGCAATCTTGTAGTCCGTGGGAAAGGTCATTGCTTCCTGGACGTAGGAAGGATTCCATCCGAGATCTGCAATCTTCTTTGCAGCATCACCGACGGATATGCCGCGCTGGGCGGTGATCTTGTTGAGTGTTAAAGTTCCAGACATCTCGTCTTTCCTCCTGATCGGGTCAGAAACCACATCGATATTCCGCCTGCCCTGGACCTTCGCGGACCAGGCAGTGCCTACCCGTACGTTACGGGCCACCTCGCGGCCGTTTGCACGGCCGGACGTTTGATATCGGCAAGGGTTTTGGGGAACGACTGTGGTGCACCGCAACGATGATCAGGAGCGATCTTCCGAACCACGGTCCTTCGATCGCAATGCCTCATCCCACCCATGATGCGCCCTCAGCTAAGCGTCCCCTTCCCTCGTTCTTGTCGCGGCTCACCCCAGACGGAGCAGTCAGCGTTGTTGTGATCAGGAGCTTTGCAATGGGCGTGCCAGCGCGTCCGAGGAGCTTGCCAGCCCGCTTTCTGAGGCACCGATGCCGGTATGGCGTGGACGGCGGCGTCACATTCGCCCGGCTTGCGGTTGAAGGAGATGCAGATTGCGACGAGAATTGCAGAGGAAATTGCAGAATGAGAATCTCGACCGCGCAAAGGCATTGGTGTGCGCAGCAATGTTCGCAGCGCAAAAGAGAAGCGCGCTTGGATAATGGTACTGCTTCGTCTGAATCGGTAGCGACCGCAGGTTGGATACAGCGACCTTTCGGGACTACCGGGTCTTTAGCCCGAAGCACTGCGCCGGACCGCTTCCCCCACGCGCACGCGCGACCTAGCGGGAGGTCTCCGCAACGGCTGAGCGCTTTGTCTGCGCTACCCCGGAGACCCAGCGGTCGCAGTAAAGCGCGTAGCAGTCATGACCGCAGAACGACAGCCCGGTGCTGAATTCCTTGAGATAGCTCGCGCCGATTGGTTCACAACAAAGCATACATAGGGTCCTCGGGCGCAGCGTCACGCCATTCACCAGAATGAACCTCATGTGGCGCCTTTCAATGCGAAGAAACGATCTCACTGGCTATCGCCCACCCCAATTCAGCCGACCAGGAACCAACGAAGCGTCTTGCAGCCGGCTCCAGCATTTCTCTAAACCGGTCAATGCGCTTCGCTGGTGCCTGCGCATGGTTCGTGCAACGGCCGTGCCAGACCGTCGAATTCTTCCGACCGTCGTTTCCTGAGCGAAGTGATCACCGGCGATCCTGGATACCGTGTCCCTCGACTTGAGAGCGTCCGGGACGCAAATTGCGACAAAGATGCAAATTGAGACTCTCTGCGACCTGTAGTTGGGATTCCCCGGGGCCCGGCGTTTGCAATGCAACATGGGCAGTATATCCGGGATGCTTGGAGTGAATTTGGATCGACTGGCTGCTTCCCGCTGATCTCAAGAAAGCGCTTCGATAAGGCTTCTTCAAAGTCATCTCCGGCGAGCGCAATCGAAAGCGAATTTATTCGCAATGCCAGACTTACAGGCGCATGAAATCCACCACGAGCAAATGCTCGCGGTGGACCAGGTTGGGGTTCACGGAATTAGAACTGCACGTCCATGAATCTTCCCGGCATTGAGATCATGCAAGGCCTTGTTTGCATCCGCGAGACGATACTCAGCGGTTGCTAGCTCAACCAGACCGCGGTCTGCGAGCGCCATCAATTCCGTCAGCTCGGCCCATGTGCCGACGAGATTGCCGATAATGTTCTTCTCTGTAATCACCATGTCGACGGTCGGGATGCGGATATCCTCGCCGTAGCCAACAACGTAGTAGCTGCCCATCGAACGGGTCATCGCCAGCCCCTTGGATGTCGTGCCCTTTTCTCCGACGAAATCGATCACCGCCTCCGCGCCGTTTCCGGCGGTCAGAGCCAGAACGGCAGCCACCTCGTTGCCGTCTGCCGCTACCAGGTGATCGGCGCCCGACTTTTCAGCCAGCTTCAGCGAAGCTTCGGACTTATCGACCACAATAATATCGGCGGCGCACATTGCTTTGAGGCACTGGATTGCGATGTGACCCAATCCACCTGCACCGATCACGACGCAGAACTCACCTGGCAAAAGGTGACGCGTGGCTTTCTTGACCGCGCGATAAGCTGTGAGGCCAGCATCCGCGTAAGGCGCCACCTCCTTGGGCGCTAGCGTCCGTGGCAGCGGCACGATATTCCGTTCCGAGGTGCATAGGAATTCTGCATAACCGCCGTTGCAATCCAGACCCGGAAATGTGCCGGGACCATGCATGTCGAAGCCGCGCCGACAGGCGAGACACGTCCCTCCAGTGATCTTCGGATGAACGATGACGGGATCTCCCTTTTTCAGTCCCTCGACCTCCTTGCCGACCTCCTCGACCCAACCTGCATTTTCGTGACCCATGATGATGGGGAGGAGCTTGTCGCCGGACGGATCCATGTGCGGCTTCCAGACACCTTCGATGATGTGGAGGTCGGTCCTGCATACGCCCGCGCCACCGATGCGGACGATGACGTCGGTCGATTTCGTCAGTTTGGGATCAGGTACGTTTTCTTCGATGACCCAACGGTCGTTGGACAGCTTCTCGTCATACGCTTTCAATACTTGGGCTCTCATGGTCTCCTCCGTCTGCCCAGCGAACCTTGTGCTCGCCGTCGCGGGGGGCGCCTCAGCATTTTTCGTGCCAGCGCGATTGCTGTTGCAGCGCGATGCGGGACGTGCTGGAGCCCATCATTGGCCACACTCAACCCTCATTTTGTGGAGGCCGCCGCACGAAGGCGCCTGCTCCGGGTTCGCTGACTGCGCCAGTAACGACATCAGCGAACCGCGCGATCGAGATCGAACGAAAACGAAACAAAATCAACGAAGCAGATCGATATTCAGCCGCTCATGGTTGCAGGTTCGAGTCCTGCCATCTCTCCGGTGACCTGCGAAATAATTCTCGGCGGATGCAGGTGAGTCGTTAGCAAATCAGCAAGCAGATCCGCGCGGGCTTATCCGAGGGACGGGACCGTTGGGGGAAGCACGGTCACGTTTCGGAGGAGCTGGCGCGCCGGCCCTGAGCGTCGGCTCCTCTTTTGGACCTTGTGTGAGTTAGGCAACAGCCGTCACTCCGCGTGCCTGCTAAGGAGATGATGCGGGGAATTTCAGGGCCCTAGCGCTGGGGAATTTCAGGGCCCTAGCGCTGGGAATGACGGGGCGCCGCCGGGACAAACCATTTCGGGACCGGCGGCGTAATTTTTGAGGTTTACCAGGCTAATGCGTGAGAGGCGTCTCGATATGACTGGCGACAAGATTGCTACAAAGGCCGTGCTATTCGCGCTGGCCATCGGCATTGCCGTATGGGCAACCATGGGGGCGCCCGAGCCAGGCACAACTTCGCCGATGCACGTTGCCAGCAGGCCGCAAGAGCCCCTACAGGGCTTGGGAGATGGCGCTGTCGCTTAGGTCGGCGTCATTCGAGCGGTAGAGAAAGCGCCGGCAGCGGCTTATTGCCCTGCTCGCAACCTGTTCGTCCCTTGAGCGGTAGAACCGGCGTTGAGGCATCCGGGGCAGTCCGGCCCATAAAATGGATCAGATTAGCGCCCGATGACCACTCCACATAACTAACAGCCGAAAAGGCGACCACTCCCACGACGAGAATACTGAGCACTGAAGCGGCGGCTGCTGACGGCAAGCTTTGGCTGCTCAAAAACGGCATCACGATTCTCCGACACCGAGTCGCCACCCATCCGTGCGTTATGCCAACTCGCGATGATCGAGTGTGAACGGCCTCACATTTCACGGGCACTTGATGTCGAGACTGGGCCCGACGCCGGTCCACGGCCGGCGGGCCAATTTTCGTTGATTCAGATCCAGGCCGCGGCCCAGTCGGGCAGACGATCCGGAAGCGGCTTGTCGAGCAGGCCGGCGACAAGCACGCCGAAGGCCGCGCCTTCGATGGCCCCTTCAGTGAACTCGACGTTTTCCGTCCTATTCGAAATGGAGGACCGCTGAGGCCGTCGCCCGCATCCCCTCGATAGTCGTGGGGCGCATTGTGATCAAGCGAGCGAAAATCATTCGCAGCCGATCCATGGCGTCCTCAAAGGCTTCTTCGGCCGCGGTATCGTCAACACCCATCTGGTAAAGCCGGAGAGTCTCCTCGCTGGCGGCATCGCGGAGGCACGATATTTCCACGAAGCGGCTCGATCAGTTCGGCTCGAGATATTCGGGCGGCAAGGGTGACGCCCGTCCGTGTTCTCCACCGCAAAAAGCCCGGACCGAACGGGAGCACCGGTAGGTAATTAGCCCCTTGCGCTCGACTCCTAGTTGATTCAGAGTTCCCGAAGAGGATCACCGGGAGCTAGACGATGACAACGATCGGCACCGTGACTTTTCTCGTACTGGTCGGAATTCCGATCGCTTTGATCATTGGCGCCCGTTTCAACGCACGCGCAGCCTATCGGAAGCAAATGACCGATAACGCTATGCGTTCGATGGGAAACTAGCGCCTTGTTCCCATCCTTGGCGGCTGGTCAGCCGACCGAATGTTCGAGCCGCGCTTGCCGCAAACCGTGCAGACGAACCGCGCCTCGACATCGGAAATGCGCACCTGATCAGGCCACCGCAAGGCATCCATTTGGACGTTGTGCGAGCACCTGTAGTCCTTGCTGAAGACGATGATCCGCGTTGCGCCGGTTTCGCGCATTTCGCCGAACGTGATCTTGGTGGGATAATCGTTCTTCATGCGCAGGATTACAGCGCTCGTTGGCGCGACCTTCAATCCCACGAGAGCTAGCGGTTCAGTGCCAGCTTCGACCCAAGAAGTCGGTCAAGCCCAGAGCCCACCCACCTTAGCGCGGACTCGCTCTCACGGTATCGGCTTCAGAGCCGGACGATGCGGATCGATCGTATAGGGAGGAAGGCCTAAAGCTAGACGTCACGGTAAAGACGAAATGAACTCGCGGCACGGCTCATAGATAAAGCCCTTTTCGGGTCGCACCGTCATTAGCTTGCAGCATTGTGGGCATTTCATACCGCGGCAACGCTGCTGCCAACTGCACGTTCCTACAGCGATAGTCTATTCGCTCGACGAGAAACGGCCCCAGCGAGGGGTTACGCGCTGAGGCCAAGTCGTCATGTCATCACGAGAGGTAGGACGCTCAGCCGATCAGCAGCCAACTTACGCTGACGATGAGCGCCACGAACGACATTTCAGCGAAGCTGAGAAAGCCGTATTCAACACCATTCATGTGATCGAAACTGAACATGCTCGCAGGATCGCCGGGAAGCGTCATTCCCGCATTTAGATATGGATGTCAGTGAGGGTGCCCCAAAGAAACGGCCCCAGCACCTTTGGAGGCAGTGCTGAGGCCGTTCCTCATTCCCATTGCTTGCCGAGCCGCCGCTATCGGTAATCGGGCTGGCCCCTCTGGGCCTTAAAAAATTGTCCTTAATGAAACCGCCCTGCCCAGTGCGGGGATGATCGAACCAAGGCGTAAGCCAGTCAATTAACTTGCGTGAATCAAAGGTAAACAAATCGTCCGGATGCTTAACGGACGGGTGTCGATCCCCGCTCGGTAGGACTACTGAGTTGGCACGCCTAATAGTTCTGCCCTTAGCAATTCTAATGGTCCGCCAACCGTTCTCCCTCCACAGCGGAACTGTTACAGGCGTTCTCCGTGGGTGAACGTAGTTCCAAGGTTGAACTGATCCGCACTTCCCACAGAGCTATGCGGGAAAGTGGGTGATGACGGACTGAGATAGGCGGCGTATCGAGGCGGGTGTCGAGCCTGCCAGAACCT
>NZ_JASAUT010000049.1:0-59361 GCF_029952935.1 Bradyrhizobium sp. Mp19
CTCCCTGCGTCACGAGCCCGGCGTAGCCCTCTCATCATGGTCGACGCTCCACTTCCATCCTGTTCGCCGCGCGGCAGCTAAGGGGGACGAAAGCAGCGAACAGGCTGGCTGGAACTCCGTTCACCCACGGAGAACCCCGGATGCCCCTCTGTTCTGCTCATTGACTTAGATCAAGAACGAATGGTGTCCCATGCAAATTGATGGAGCCAGAACATCCGATGGCCGTCTCGGTTGTCCCACTGAGAACATTGACCGAGTTGCGGTTTCCGTCGCTTATTCTGAATTAGGATACTCCGAAATCCAACTTAGGGCACGAGGCTTAAATACGGACAGGACCCAATTGAGGTGCTGTCCTAGTTAGGACACTCGCAGCCGGAAATTAGGACACCCGGCCCGGCCCGTTAAGCATCCGGACGACTTCTTTACCTTTGATTTACGCAAGTTAATTGACTGGCTCACGCTTTGATTGGATCATTCGCCTCACTTGGGCAGGGAAGGTTTCATTAAGGACAATTTTTTGAGGCCCAGAGGGGCTAGCCCGATTACCGACAGCGGCGGCTCGGCGACAGCAATGAGAACGGCCCCAGCACTACCCTCCAAGGGTGCTGGGGCTGTTTCTTTGGAAATTCTTGCTCAGTAATCTCCGAAATCCAACTCAGGACACGAGGCTTAAATACGGGACAGCACCCCGATTGAGGTGCTGTCCTATTCTAGTTAGGACACTCGCAGCGGGGGAATTAGGACACCTGAAAACAGGTCCGTTATGACCCGGAATCCACAACACCGTTAAAAGTCTAAATATTGGCGAGAGCTACAGCCCTCTGCTGAGAGGCAGGGGCATTTTGAGTGGCTGTTCAGCGGGGGCCGCATTTTGGTGCGGCCCCCTTTTGATTCACACGGGATGCTGCGGCCATTTCATTTGGGACACGGGAAGGGCGACTGCCGTTGCCGCATGCCCGGCGCTGGACGAGCGCTGGGACGACCAAAGTGCAACTCGGCCCCGGCCCGATGCCTCGCTGGGGCCGTTTCTTTTTACGTGATGAGATCGCCGGGCGACTTGTGATCGACGAGGTTGAGGCCGGGCGTGGCCGGGGAAGAGAGCGAAATGGATGGGGCTGCGTCGCAGCGCCCATCGTCCGCGTCCCCTCTCCAAGCGGCGCCAGTAGGTCAAGGAAAGGTTATGCTGATGGCTGGCGAACGCGAACTAACAACAGGGCTTTTGGCGAAGGATGCCAGTTTCTGCTTGCTCGTGACGGACAGATCGGCGTCAAGGAAATCGAACGGGCTGATTAAGAAACTCGAACTCGACAAAGAGATTTTGGCCGAACAGGACGAGGAAGAGGCCACCAACTGAGGCGGCCTCCTTTACGTTAATGGCAAGGCTTTCCCGACATTTGGGCCGCCCTGCTATGGCAGCCATCATGCATGGAAGTTCGTTTCGCGTTTTTAGCGGCGCCCTTTTGGCCGGTCGCGGCCTTCTGTGTGGTTGGGGTCTGCGCATAGGTCGCGGTGGAACCGGCAAAAATAGCTAAGGCCAAAGCAATTCTGAAAATTGACTTCATGACTCTCCCCTCAAAGGTGTTTCGAGCGAGCGTGCGCACTTTAGCGCTCAAATCAAAATCAGGCCAAGGAAGCTCGGTTCACCCACGGTGAATCCCCGGATGCCGCCGTTGTTCCGCTCGTTGAGCTAGATCAAGAACAGATGGCGACCATGGAAATTGATGGGGCCAGAACATCCAATGGCCCACTGGGGCCTAATACGGAGAGCACCAAACGACCGGTGGGGTGGAAAATAGCTGGTTCTCGGAGCATATTAGCTTTTATGAGACCGTGGCTAAAGATGACGTTGATGGTTCTCGGCTTGTGCGCAGGCTGGATGGTCATCGGTTTAGTGACCGTCGATGATGACGACGAATTCGCCCAAATCATCACGGCATATAAATCGCACTAAGAGCGACTGGCACTCCGTTCAATTGAGGCGGCCTTATATTCCGAAAGAATGCCTCATCTGAGCAACCATGCGCTGCACGGCGTCCGTGTATTGACCGTGGTTGAAGTGTTGATCGCCGATGAAAAGGCCGGCGATGACGCTTATTGCAATGAACAGCCCTTTCATGAATGGGCAATCCTTAAGCTCATTCAGCCAATGCTGAGGATCGTCGCAGGGCCACTTTAAAGAACTCTTGATGGGCCTATCCGGATCATTCCGGTCCGTTCACCCACGAATGTTCGCCGTGGGCAGAACATTCACCAAACCGCCTCAGTAGCTCTACCGAGAACAACGGCCAACCCTTGGTTTCCGTTCGCTTAATCCGAATTAAGACACTCCGAGATCCGACTTAGGACATGGGGGCTTGAATACGGACAGCACCCCGATTGACATAAGAACAAAATGAGAACATAGGTTTTGTAACCTGAGGGTGTGGCGATTGCCTCATCCGCGGTGGGCTTGCGTGGCTCCAGGACCAAAGTCCAAGCCGCGCTCCACTTGCGGATGAATTTCTCCGCCTCCTATGATGGGTTGTGGCTGGGGAGTGTGCGTCATGAGAGTTGCGATCTGGGCGGTCGTTGCGGCCGCGTGGCTGTTTGCGTCTGCAACTCCGTCGAGCGCGCGCGGTCCCTACGGTTCGATCAGCGTCGGCAACTGGAAGGGTGGCGCCTTCACCAACGACAAGAATGGCGCCTTCACCCATTGCTCGGCGGGCACCACGTATCAAAGCGGCATCTTCTTCATGGTATCGATCGCCGAGAATGGCAGCTGGCGGCTCGGCTTTGCCCATGAGAGCTGGCGCCTGACGGCGGGCGAGGCCTTTCCGCTCGCGCTGACCTTCGACGGTCAGCCTGCGTTCAATGTCTACGGCATGCCGCTCGGCACGCAGCTCGTGAATGTCGAGATGCCGGTGAACTCGGCGCTGATCAACCAGTTCCGCAAGGCGCGCCAGATGACCGCCTTCGCGCAGGGCCAGTTGTTTCAGTTCAACCTCAATCAGACCGCCCAGCTGCTGCCGGCACTGCTCAACTGCGTCGTCTCGGTGAAGAAGAACGGCGTCGCCAATGCCGGCGAGTTCGCCGTCGCGGCAAAGCCCGCGGCTGCGCCGCCGCAGCAGGCGGCTCCGGGGCCCACGCAGAAACAGGCGAGATCGGGGACGGGGACCGGCTTTGTGGTCAGCAGCAGCGGCCACGTCGTCACCAATCACCATGTTGTCGGCGGCTGCAGCGAGATCACGGGCAACCTGAGCGGCGAGGCGCCGGTCAAGCTGCGCCTGGTGTCCGATGACGAGACCAATGATCTCGCGTTGCTGCAGGCGCCGACCCCGTTCAAGGACGTCGTCAGCCTCAGGCAAAACCCCATCCTGGTCGGCAACGGCGTGGTGGCGATCGGTTATCCCTATCACGGATTGCTGACATCCGATTTCACGGTCACCACGGGCATTGTCTCTTCGTTGAGCGGCATCCTCAACGATACCCGTCATCTGCAGATCAGCGCTGCCGTGCAGCCCGGCAACAGCGGCGGTCCGCTGTTCGATCTTTCCGGCGCGGTGGTCGGCGTCGTGGCTGCCAAACTCGACGCGGTCAGGATGGCGCGGGCGACGGGGACCATCCCGGAGAACATCAACTTCGCGATCAAGACCGGCGCGCTGCGCGATTTCCTCGACAACAGCGCGGTGGCGTACCGGACCGCCGAGTGGCGCGAGGAGATGAAGAAGGAAACCGCCGAGATTGCCAAGAATGCGCGCGGCTACACGCTGCTGATCATCTGCACGGTGAATGAGCAGAGCGCGAACGCGAAGAAGGGCAATTGAGAGCTCCGCTACGCCTTCTTCCCGTCCTTACCGCAGGGCGACTGCATCTGGCTACCGGCCACGCGTCTTTCCTTGCGACGTCCGGGCAGCCCCCGGCTACTTTGCATGGGGTTGTTTTCGATATTTTGGCAATGGGCGCCTGCGACGTACGGGCGGGGTGAGCTCAACCGGCCCGCCGCAGCGTATGCACGGTGATCTCGGCCGGGCAATTCAGCCGCACCGGCGCGAGGCTGGTGCCGGCGCCGGCCGATGTGTAGCCGGCAAGCGCGCCGAACCGCCATGCGCCGCTGCCCATCCGGCGCGGCAGCCGCGCCTCCAGCTTGATCGCGATGCCGCCGGGCAGGCAGAGCTGGCCGCCATGGGTATGGCCGCTCAGCATCAGGTCGAAGCCGGCGGCCGCCGCCGCGCGATAGGATTCCGGCGTATGCGCCAACAGGATCGAGAATGCATCGCGCGGGATCGCCGCGGCAGCCTTTGCAATATCATCGGTGCGATAGAAATGGGCGTCGTCGATCCCGGCGAGGTGGATCGTCGCGCCATCGCGCGTGATCGGCTCCTGCTCATTGAACAGCATCCTGATGCCCATCGCCTCCAGTGCCGGCGTCATGCGGATGCTGTCGTGATTGCCGAGGATGCCGTAGAGCGGCAGCTTGATCCGCGCGCACAGATCTCGCATCAGCGCGAGGCTCGTTTCAAACGGCCCATACGTCTTGCCGCGGTAGTCGCCGGTGAAAACGCAGATATCGCAGGTGATATCGCGCACGATGTCCATCAGATGCCGCATCGCGCCTTGGCTGATGTCGGCGTGGAGATCGCTGAGCTGGAGGATGGTGAAGCCGTCGAAGGCCACCGGCAGCCGCGCCGACGTCACCAGATTGCGCCGCACCTCGACCCTATCGGCATTGCGCCGCGCGCGGCCATGGAGGCCGGTCACCTTGAGCGCGGTCTCGATGATCCGCGGCGCCAGCTTCCAGTTCTCGACATTGAACACCAGCGTGCCCTGGCCGAACAGCTGCTTCTCGTGCGCGGCCTCGATCCCAAGCCGGCGCACCACATGGTCGGCGCCGATCCGCTCGATCAATCCCTGCAATGCCGTGTCGGCCATGTTCCCCGTCGGCCCGCGGTTTGAAGCGCGGACCGGCGCGACACTATCATGCGCAATCCCGGTGGGGATACCGCCGGCACTCAGACCACGGGAACCCGCTTCGCGGCGACCGCGGCCGGCGAAATCACCTCGATGTCGAGCGGCACCTGCCAACGCTCGGTGAAGCGCACCTGCGGCGGTGCATTGCCGTTGCGCCCGCCCTGCAGCACGAAGCCGTCGTAACCCGAGTTCATCACCTCATTGCACTTCTGCACATAGATTGGGAAGCCGCCGATATAGGGCATGAACACGCGGGGACGGCCCGGGATGTTGGCGCCGACATACCAGGAGCTGCAGGTCGAGCGCAGCGAGACCGTGGAGACGTCGTTGACATGGGCGACCCAGGCGTCCTCGTCGTCGCGGACCGCCTCGATCGTGCCGGCGCCGATGTCGCGCATATGACTGATGCAATCAGCCAGCCAATCGACATGCTGCTCGATCGCCTGGATCATGCTGGCGAGCACCGAGGGGCTGCCGGGCCCGGTGATCATGAACAAGTTCGGAAAGCCCTCGGAGGCAAGGCCGAGATAGGCGCGCGGGCCGGCCCGCCATTTCTCGGCCAGCGTCTGCCCGCCGCGGCCGGTGATCGCGATCTTGTCGAACGAGCCGGTCATGGCGGCAAAGCCGGTGGCGGAGACGATCGCATCGAACCTGTATTCGGTGCCGTCGACGATAATGCCTTCCGTCGTGAAGCGATCGATCGGCGTCGTCGACACGTCGACCAGCTTCACATGCGGCAGATTGTAGGTCTCGAAATAATTGGTGTCGACGCAGAGCCGCTTGCAGCCGAACACGTTTCGCGGGCACAGCAGCTCAGCCGTCGCGGGATCCTTGACGATGCCGCGGATCTTCTCGCGCGCGAAATCGGCGATGGTGTCGTTGGCGGCCTTCTCGAACAGGAGATCGCCGAACGCGCCGAGGAAGGGCAGGCCGCCGCGCTGCCAGGCTTCTTCGTATTGCTGCTCGCGCTCCCGCTCGCTCGCCTGCAAGGCGGGCTGGGCGTTGAACTGGAAATAGAAGCCGGTCGGGCGCGCACGGGCTTTTGCGCGCAGCTCCGGATAATGCGCCTTGGCTTCCCTCAGATATTCCGTCGACAGCCGCTCGTTCCATGCCGGCACCGACCAGGTCGCGGTGCGCTGAAACACCGTGAGCTCGGACGCCTGCTGCGCGATGATCGGGATCGACTGGATCGCCGATGAGCCGGTGCCGATCACGCCAACACGCAGGCCGGTGAAGTCGACGCCCTCATGCGGCCATTCGCCGGTGTGATAGATCGGCCCGCGGAAATCCGCCATGCCTGGGAAAGCCGGCCGGTTCGGCGCCGACAGGCAGCCGACCGCCATGATGCAGAACTTTGCGGTGACCCTGTCGCCGCGGTCGGTCTCGATCAGCCATGTGCCTGCCTGCTCGTCGAAGGTCGCCGCGGTGACGCGGGTGTCGAACACGATCTGGCTGCGCAGATCGAAGCGATCGGCGACGTGATTGGCGTAGGCGAGAATTTCGGGCTGCGGAGAATACTTCTCCGACCAGCTCCAGTCCTGATCGAGTTCCTCGGAGAACGAGAAGGAATATTGCAGGCTCTCGACGTCGCAACGCGCGCCGGGATAGCGATTCCAGTACCAGGTGCCGCCGACGCCGCCGCCGGCCTCATAGACCCGTGCGGTGAAGCCGAGGCCGCGCAGCCGATGCAGCATGTACATGCCGGCGAAGCCTGCACCGATCACCACGGCATCGAACGTTCCGGTTTCGGCAGGGCGCGCAGCCTTGCGCGCGGTGCTCTTCTGAGCCATGGGCCGTCTCTTCCCTATGTCTTGTCGTTATGTCTTGTCTTGGTCGCGCCTTGTTGGACGCAACGACAGAAAGATTAGGGCGAGGGCGGCGCGGCCCGCAAGCAAGCGTATTGCCGTCCAGCGAATAGCTCCTATGCTGTCTCTGGTAGAGTATGGGGATGAGCGGTGATCCGGTAGTTGTTCTGTCGCGATCGTTCACCTGCCCGAAAAGATCGAGTTCCCATGAAGAAGGAAGAAGTAGAAGCTATCTTCAAGCGGGGCGACTTGGGGCCGATCGACGGTTACCTGGAAGCGGTCGCTACTGAAAAGCGGTTACCTGCCCTTGCGGTTGGGATGTGTCTGGTCAGGATGGAAGAGGCGGCTCCGCCGCTGCGCGCCCTGGTCGCTCGTGCGGCGAATGGTGAAGCGCTCTCCGACGACGAGGTCACGCTTCTGTTCCGCGGCCTCTATATCCTCGGCGGAGCCCGCGACCAGGACGTATGCCGCGACCTGCTGCGGTTGCTGCGCCGGCCCGAAGCCGAGCTCGATTATCTGCTCGGGGATGTTGTGCCCCAAAGCATGGCGAGCATCGTCGCCGGCGTTTTCGATGGGGACGTCGATACACTATTGGGCATGGTGGGGGATCGATCCATTGATCAGTTCGTCCGCGACCAAATTCTCGGCGCGGCAGCCTTCCTTACGTGGAACGGACGTATCCCGCACGAGCGGATGCGACACCTGCTCGTAGCATTCTTTGAGGACAGACTTGCCGACGATGAGGACCAAGCTTGGTATGGCTGGCAGCAGGCAATTGCCTTGCTGGGACTACGCGAGCTGGCACCGCTGGTGCATAGCGCCATCGACGATGGCCGCATCCCTGACTCGCCGTTCATACGCAGCGAGTTTGACGACTTGCTCGCCACCGCCGAGCAGAGACCCGACGACATTACCCGCTTCGAGGAAAGTTATCTCGGCTATATCGAAGATGTGGTCGATGCGCTGGCGTGGACCGATTACGATGACGCCGAGGACGATCTCGACACGCAATGGATGCCCTCGGAGCCCGTGAGGAATCCCCTCCGCCATGTCGGACGCAACGATCCATGTCCATGCGGAAGCGGCAAGAAATACAAGAAATGTTGCCTCGCCAATCAAGGTTGAGGTGCAGTCGCCCTAGATCTGCCGACCATTGGCGCACATCCGGACGCCGCTTCGTTCGAGACCGATCCGGAAATGCTGGCGGATATGGATATAGCTTGGCCCAGGTTCAGCCTTCCGTCGCCTTCACGATGCGGATCAGCTCGTCGCCGTAGTGCTCGAGCTTCTTGTCGCCGATCCCTGCGATGTTGCGCAGCTCGCCCAGCGTGTCCGGCCGCATCGCGGCGATGCCGTCGATGGTGGAATCATGCAGCACGACATAGGCCGGCACGCCGCGCTGGCGCGCGACGTCCGAGCGCCAGGCGCGCAACGCCGCATGCAGCGCGGGATTTGCGACGCCACCCGGGCTGTCGGGTGCGGGCACAAGCTCGCCGCGGCGCGACTTGCCGCGGACTGCGCGGTTGCGCGCGCCTTCCGGCTGCTCGCGCAGCATCACCGCGGTCTCGCCCTTCAGCACGCCGCGGGCGCTGTCGGTCAGAACAAGCGCACCGAAGGCGTCGCTGTCGGCGCGCAGATGGCCCATCGCCACCAGCTGGCGCAGCACCGCGCGCCATTGCTTCTCGTTGAGCTCGCGGCCGATGCCGAACACCGACAGCTGGTCGTGGTTGAACTGCTTGACCCGTTCGGTCAGCCGTCCGACCAGCACGTCGATCAGGTGCATGGCGCCGAAACGTTGCCCGGTGCGGTAGGCGCAGGACAGCAGCTTTTGTGCAAGCACCTTGCCGTCGCGGACGCGCGGCGGCGTCAGGCAGTTGTCGCAATTGCCGCAGATTTCCTCCGCGCGGGTCTCGCCGAAATAGCCGAGCAAGCGCTGCCGGCGGCAATGCACCGTTTCAGCCAGCGCAACCAGCGCGTCGAGCTTGCCGACCGAGACGCGCTTGAAGGCGTCGGAGCCGGTCGATTCATCGATCATGCGGCGCTGCTGCACGATGTCGGAGAGCCCGTAGGCCATCCACGCGGCCGACGGCTTGCCGTCACGGCCGGCACGTCCGGTCTCCTGGTAGTAGGCTTCGATGCTCTTCGGCAGATCGAGATGCGCGACGAAGCGCACGTCGGGCTTGTCGATGCCCATGCCGAACGCGATCGTGGCGACGATCACGATGCCGTCCTCGTTGAGGAAGCGGTCCTGATGCCGGGCACGCAGGCCGGCGTCGAGCCCGGCATGATAGGGCAACGCGGCAATGCCGGCCTCGCTGAGCGCCGCCGCGACATCCTCGACCTTGGCGCGGGACAGGCAATAGACCACGCCGGCGTCGCCGGCATGCCGCTCCTTGATGAAGTTCTTCAGCTGCGTGGTCGCATTCTGCTTGTCGACGATTTCGTAGCGGATGTTGGGCCGATCGAAGCTCGCGACGTATTGCGGTGCGTCGGTAAGCTGCAGCCGCTCGGCGATCTCCCTCCGGGTCAGCGCGTCCGCGGTCGCGGTCAGCGCGATGCGCGGCACTTTGGGGAAGCGCTCGGCGAGTGCCGACAGGCCGATATATTCCGGGCGGAAGTCATGGCCCCATTGCGAGACGCAATGCGCCTCGTCGATCGCAAACAGCGCGATCTGCGCCTGGCCGAGCAGATTGAGGCAGCGCGGCGTCAGCAGCCGCTCGGGCGCCACATAGAGCAGGTCGAGATCGCCGGCGAGCAGCCGCCGCTCGACCTCGGAGGCCTCCTCATAGGACAGTGTGGAATTGAGCACCGCGGCGTTGACGCCGGCCTCGGTGAGGCCCGCGACCTGGTCGCGCATCAGCGCGATCAAAGGCGATACCACGATGCCGCAGCCGTCGCGCAGCAGCGACGGCAGCTGATAGCACAGCGATTTGCCGCCGCCGGTCGGCATCAGCACCAGGCAATTGCCGCCATCGGTGACGTGGCGGATGATCTTTTCCTGCGCGCCGCGGAAGCCCGACAGGCCGAACACGGAACTGAGCACGGACAGCGCATCGCGAGACGGGGCGGAGGCGCGATCGAGGGCGGGCTGGGCGGTCATGGTCCCTTGCGCGATCCCTTTGGGATTTCCCAGGATTTCCTCGGGGTCAACAGGCGGTGATCGAGGTCTTATGGCCGAACGATACCGGAACGAAAGGTGTTAATACACGTCCCAACAACAAACTCAATTCAGCATGACTGGTCAGCTGCGGATCATCACAGGCATTGCCGCGATCGTGCTGGTCGCGGGCGCGGCAATGGGCCTCGCGGTCGCCCGGCGGCCACAGATTGCCGCCATTGCGCCGCCGCGGGCCGATACCTTCGACCCCGATGCGGTCAAACGCGGCCGCGAACTCGCCGCGATCGGCAATTGCAACACCTGCCATACCGTGCAGGGCGGCGCGACTTATGCCGGCGGGCTCCCGGTTCCAACGCCGTTCGGCATCGTCTTCTCATCCAACATCACGCCGGATGCCGAAACCGGTATCGGGCGCTGGCCGGAGGAGGCGTTCGTCCGCGCGATGCGCTCGGGCGTGGCGCGCGATGGCCAGCATCTCTACCCGACCTTTCCCTATGACCATTTCACCAACGTCTCGGATGCGGACGACCGGGCGCTGTATGCGTTCCTGATGACACGACAGCCGGTCCACGCGTCGCCGCCGGCGAATCAGCTGTCGTTTCCGCTCAACTATCGACCGCTGATTGCGGGGTGGAAGCTGCTGTATCTGCGCAGCGGCGATGTCCCTCAGGACCCGGCGAAGGGCGCGGAATGGAACCGCGGCGCCTATCTGGTGGAGGGGCTCGCGCATTGCGGCGCCTGCCACACGCCGCGCAACGCGCTCGGCGCCGAGCGTGTCAATGCGCAGTTCTCCGGTGGCGAGGTCGACAATTGGCACGCCTACGCGCTGAACGACACCTCGCACGCCCCGGTGCAGTGGACCGCCGACGCGCTCTACGCCTATTTGCGCCACGGCTGGCAGGCCGATCATGGCACCGCGCGCGGGCCGATGGCTGAAGTGGTCGGTAATCTGGCGACGGTGCCCGACAGCGACGTGCGGGCCATCGCCGCGTACATGGCCGATATCTCGGGCGCGCCGGCGCCGGATCGCAAACGGCCAGCCGACGTCGTGGCGCAATCGTCTTCCGATGATGCGGCACAAACCCATGCGGCCGGCGCGGCGATCTATGCTGCGGCGTGCGCCTCCTGTCACGAGGGCAGCCGCGCGCTGCCCTATGGTGGCGTCAATCTCGCGCTCAGCACGGCGATCGCAAGCCCCGACCCGCGCAACCTCCTCAATATCGTGCTGTCGGGCGTCGGCGCCGTCGAAGGCGAGCGCAGCCCGATCATGCCGGGCTTCTCCGCCAGCATCGATGATGCGCAGATGGTCGCGCTCACGGCCTATCTGCGCGAGCGGTTCGGCAAGCGGCCGGCGTGGGCCAATCTCGACAAGGCGGTGCGCGATGCGCGGGCGGTGCAGGCCACGTCGCTTGCGGCGCGCGACACGCCATCAGAATCCAGGCAGCGAGGCAAGCCATGATGACATTGAAGGTCAATGGCCGGGATCATCAGGTCGATGCGGAACCGGATACGCCGCTGCTTTATGTGCTGCGCAATGATCTGGCGCTCAATGCCGCCAAGTTCGGCTGCGGTCTCGGGCAATGCGGCTCCTGCACGGTGATCGTCGACGGCAAGGCGGTGCTGTCCTGCGTCACGCCGCTGGTCCTGGTCGAGGGCAAGCAGGTGACGACGCTCGAAGGGCTCGGCACCGTGGCCGCGCCGGCGCCGATCCAGCGCGCCTTCATGGAGGAGCAGGCGGCGCAGTGCGGCTACTGCATCGCCGGGATGATGATGCGCGCGCAGGCACTGCTGATGCGCAACCCGAAGCCATCGGATGCACAGATCCGTGCCGAGCTGGAGCCGAATCTCTGCCGCTGCGGCACCCATATGCGCATCCTGCGCGCAGTGCACCGCGCCGCCAGGTTGATGGATACCGCCGACGCCGCAAACGACAGGAGCGTCCGATGACCGCGCCGGTGGTTCTCGATCGCCGCAGCGTGCTGGCCGGCGGCGGCGCGCTGATCGTCAGCTTCTCGCTGCGCCATGCGGTGGCGCAGGAGCAGAAGGCTGCGCAGAGCCCGGAGTTGCCGGGCAGCCTGGCGAAATCGCCCAATCTGGATTCCTGGATCCGCATCGATGCCAATGGCCAAGTCACGGCCTTTACGGGCAAGGCCGAACTCGGCCAGGGATTCCGCACCGCGTTCCAGCAGATCGCGGCCGAGCAGCTCGATATTCCCTTCGATGCGCTGAAGGCGATCACCGCCGACACCAAACTCACGGCGAACGAGGGTTACACGTCCGGCAGCCATTCGATGCAGGACAGCGGCACGGCGATCCTGCATGCCGCAGCGCAGGCGCGCATGTTGCTGGTGGCGGAGGCGGCAAAGCGTTTCGACTTGCCGCCCGACGTCTTGCGAACCGAGAATGCGGCCGTCGTCGCTCCCGATGGCCGGCGTCTGGGCTATGGCGAGCTTGTCGCCGCGGACATGTTGCACGTCCAGGCGCAACCGACATCGAGCCTGAAGGATCCGGCGAGCTTCAAGGTGATGGGCCAGCCGGTGCCGCGCGTCGACATTCCGGCCAAGGTCACGGGCGGCGCCGCCTATGTGCAGGACATGCGGCTTCCCGGCATGGTGCATGCGCGCGTGGTGCGCCCGCCGAGCTACGGCGCGCAGCTCGTGGAATGCGACACGGCCGCGATCGAGAAAATGCCCGGCGTGATTCAAATCGTGCGCGACGGCAACTTCCTGGCCGTGGTGGCGGAGAAGGAATTTTCGGCGGTCAAGGCCTTGCACGCGCTGGCCGCCGCGGCGAAGTGGCGGGAGAGCGCGAAGCTGCCGAACCAGCACGATCTGGCCAAGGTGCTGACTGCGCTGCCGTCGCAGGATTTCGCGATCTTCCGGCGTAGCGATCCCACGGTGAGCGGCGCGCGGTCGCTCGAAGCAACCTATACGCGGCCTTACCAGTCGCACGGCTCGATCGGGCCGTCCTGCGCGGTCGCGCAATTCGTCGATGGCGCGATGACGGTGTGGACGCACACGCAGGGCGTCTATCCCGACCGGCAGGCGATCGCCGAGATGCTCGGTATGACGCTCGCCAGCGTCCGCCTGATCCATGTCGAAGGCTCCGGCTGCTACGGCCACAATGGCGCCGACGATGCCGCGGCCGACGCCGCGCTGATCGCCCGGGCGCTGCCAGGGCGCCCAATTCGGGTGCAGTGGACGCGCGAGCAGGAGCACGGCTGGGAGCCCTATGGTCCGGCGATGGTGACCAGGCTGAGCGCGTCGCTTACGACCGACGGCAAGATCGCCGACTGGAATTTTGCGGTGTGGAGCAACACTCATTCGATGCGGCCGGGCGGCGCCGGCGCGCTGCTTGCGGCCCAGCACATGGCGCGATCATTCGCGGTGCCCGCACCAAAGCCGTTGCCGTTGCCGGAAGGTGGCGGCGATCGCAACGCGATCCCGATCTACAATTTTCCGAACGCGCATGTGATGCATCACTTCATCCCCGCGATGCCGCTGCGGATCTCCGCGATGCGCGCGCTTGGCGCCTATCACAACGTGTTCTCGACCGAGAGCTTCATGGATGAACTGGCCGCTCTCGCCGGCGCCGATCCGGTCGAGTTTCGCCTCAGGCATCTCGACGACCAGCGCGGCCGAGCGGTGGTCGAGAAGGCCGCGGAGGAGTTCGGCTGGACGCGCGGGCAGCAGCCGCCGCGAAATCGCGGTTACGGCTTCGCGTTCGCGCGCTACAAGAATCTCGCCGCCTATTGCGCCATCGCGTCCGAGGTCGAGGTCGACCGCGAAACCGGGCGGGCCCGGCTGGTGCGCGCGGTCGCCGCCGTCGACGCCGGCCAGGTCGTCAATCCGGACGGCATCACCAACCAGATCGAGGGCGCGATCGTGCAGTCGACGAGCTGGACGCTCTATGAAGGCGTCACCTTCGATGAGACAAGGATCACCAGCATCGACTGGCAGACCTACCCGATCCTGCGCTTCAATGCGGTGCCCGAGAGCATCGCCGTCCACATCATCAACCGCCCCGGCCAGCCGTTCCTCGGCAGCGGCGAGACCGGGCAGGGCCCGGCCGCCGCCTCGCTCGCCAATGCCATCGCGCATGCGACCGGCAAGCGGCTGCGCGACCTGCCGCTCAGCCGCAAGCGGATCAAGGACGCGATCGACGCATGAAATGAAGTTGATTTCGATTGCTCGAACCGCAAACCTGCTGCACCTCTCCCGCTTGCGGGGGAGGTCGTATCGCATCGAAGATGCGATACGGGTGGGGGCTCCTTCGACGATGTGACGCGCGGAGAGAACCCCCACCCCAGCCCTCCCCCGCAAGCGGGAGAGGGAGCAGGCCGCCCTTGCGGCCAAATCATGCTCTGACGCTGTCAGACGGTCGCAGCAGGGGGAGCCGGGGGCGGCGTTATTGGCTCGACGTTGTAGGTCTTCGGCATATTGATGGGCTTGTAGGCCGGATCCTTCTCCATGCGCTCCAGCACCGAGGCATGGATGGTCGCGCCGTCCGCAATCGGCCGCGGCTCGCCGCGCGGCAGATAGAAGCCGAGGAAGGATTTCCGCTCCGGCCATTCCTTCCATTTGTCGCTCTTCGGAATCCATTCCAGGATTTCCCAGGCAGCGGTCAGCGAATTGTGCAGCGGGGCGGTCGCGCTCGGCGGCACATAGTCGTGCTTGTGCGGCGGCAACGGCATCCCCCAGGCGAGATGCTCGATCAGCGCCTGATCCATGTGCAGCCCGGCCGCCTTGGCCTGTTCAAGCATCCAGATCAGCGGAAACTTTGACGGCCCGCTCTGGTCTTCCGGATAGCCGCCGCCGACGTCGGAGTGCACGCCGGCAAACCAGACCTGGCTGATGTCCTGCTCCACCTCCGTCGCCGGATCGAACGGATCTGAGCGAAATTTCTGCGGCTCGATCCAGCGATTGAGTCGGAACATGCGCCTGCGCTCGTCGATCGAGATCGCCTGGCGGAACCGTTTGACGCTGGAATTGGTCCGCGTGAACAGCAGCGTCTGCAGGTCGAACAGGAAATTGTCCTGTCGCGGCACGATGATCGAGGCCACGGTGTCCCAGACCCCGACGAACTCGATGTCGATGTTGCGGCCGCCGGCAATCTGGCTGAAATGCCAAGCCTCCTTCAACGGAGCATAGTCGAACGTGCCGTCGGATTTCTGGGCGTCGGAGCTGGCTTTCTTGTAGGTGCCGAAGGCGTAGCTCGCGAGGTCGAACTGATCGACGGGCAGAAGGCCCATCACATGGACGAAGGCCGCGAGCACGCGCACCGTGTAGGCACCGCGGCTGAAGCCGAACATCCAGACCCGGTCACCGGGTTCCCACGTTCGGCACAGGAACAGGTAGGCGCCGAGCGTGTCCTGGTCGAGACCGGCGCCGAAGGCCAGCCCGAACAAGCCGCGCATCTGCTGCTTGAAGCGGCCCCAGGCGTTTTGCAGGCCGATGGTGCCGAGGCCGGGATGATAATAGATCCGCTGCCGGTCATTCTTGTCGGCGACGCGGAACAGCTTCAGCACGTTGGAAATATTGTCACCGATCTCGTTGCCGGTGCCGTCGCAGCAAATCACAATATCCTTCGGCATCCGTTGCCCTCGCGGCCGCCGTGAAAATTCGCGGCCTCTATGTACGGCAGAATGCGGTGAAAATTCAATCTCCAATTGAAGACGGTTCTGTGGCGGCGGCGTGACCGCCGGTGGTGCCGGGTAGCCGAAGCGTGATGCGCGCCGGCGCTGCCTGCCTTTGGATCGAATTGAATCTCGCCACGGCCGGCCAAAGCTGCGCCAAGGACGGCGTCGCTTCAGCTCGCCGATGTCGGCCATGACGGAGAGTTGCCGTGATCCAATTCCGTTCGCGATGCGTTGAGTCGGCCGCCAATGGCGCTCCCAGAATTCAATTGCAACACTTCGGAAAAGATGGAAATCTGCTCGTCGATCATTGCTTTATGCGTCGACATTTTCTCCCTTTCAGGGACTCCGCGGTGCACGCGATCATCTTTCCTGCGGCCTCTCGCAGCTTCCTCGACAACACCAGGAACAGGTCGGCATGAGCCATCAAGCTCTCGTGACGGCCATTCTCTCGGGACTTGTGGTGGCGGCGTTCGGGCTATTCTGGTGGGTCGGCAGCTATTCCGATCGCGTGTTCGCAAACAGGTTCCGCACCCGCTTTCCGGAGAAGACGCTGAGCTACACCGGCGACCAGCTTGGCGAGCTGGTGCAGTCCGATCTGCGGATGAAATATGTCTTTCCGATCCTGTTTCCGTTCGATCTCATCGTGATGCTGGCGCTGGCGGGCGCGATGGGGGCGGCGTCATCGCACTGGCTCAGCCGGATCTACCCGTCCGCGGCGTGGCTCGGCCTGATCGTGCCGGCAGTGTACCTGCTCAGCGATCTGATCGAGGATTGTCTCCTGGCATGGCTGCTGCTGCACGGCGATCCGCATGCGGCGGCGCGGTCGGTCTCGATCCTGAAGGCGATCACGACGATCAAGCTGGTTGCCATCTTCGCCTCGATCGCGCTGACATTGGCGGCGTTCGTCGGGTGGCTGTTCCACGGCGAGTCGCTTGCCATCTAAAGCGCGGCCGGCTGCCTACTGATATGTCGCGACGATATCCGACACGGCGCGCTCGAGCTGCTGCGCGGTCGCGCATTGCCGTACCACGCTGCAGAAGGTCGCGTAGCGCGGCATCTCGGAATCGCCAAAACCCGAGACCATGCGGCCCTCGGGGTTGAGCCAGACCAGCCGTTTGGAGCGCTCGCCGATCCGGCGCAGAATGTCGGCGCGCGGATCGAGATTGTTGCTGCGGGCGTCGCCGAGCACGATCACCGTGGTCTGCGGCGTGATCGCGCTCATCCAATTGTCCTCGAAATCGGCGAAGGAATTGCCATAGTCGGACGAGCCGAAGCCGACCTTGGACATGATCTCCTTCATCGCCTCTTCCGGCGAGTTCGATTCCAGGATGTCGCTGACCTCGATCAGGTGGCCCGAGAAGGCGAATGAGCGGACGTCGTCCACCACCTCGTGCAGGCTGTGGATCAGGAGCAGGAAGAAGTCCGAGACGCGGGCGACCGAGCCCGAGACGTCGCACAGCGCGACGATCTTCGGACGGTCGCGATGCTTGCGCTTCCACGCGGTGAGGAAGGGGACGCCGCCCCAGGCCGCGTTCCGGCGCAGCGTGCGGCGGACGTCGAGATGGCCGCGGCGCTGGCGCTTGCGCGGCTTGGAGTAGCGCTCGCGCAGCCGGCGCGCGATCTGGCGGATCAGCGCGCGCATCTGCTCGACCTGCCGCGGCTCGATCCGCGCCAGCGGCGCGTTGCGCAGGATCTCGTTGCGCAAATTCTCCGCTTCCTCGCGCCCGTACAGCAGCAGGGCCTGCGAGACCGCATCGCGAACGGTGCCGCGCAGGCCGTTGAGCGCCTCCTGCAGCCGTTCGGCGAGCGCGGGATTGCGCGTGGTCTGCTCGTCGATGTCGTCGCGCAGGCGCTGGATCCCCATCGCATCGAGGATGCGGGTCTGGAAGATGCCGCGCTGGGTGAAGTAGCGGATATCCGGCAGCGAGGCGGCGCCGGAGGCGTTGGCGATCGCGCTCGATATCGCGGAGCGATCCTGCGACAGCAGCATCTGCGCCAGCGGCCCGACATTCTCGCTGGCGGCGCCGCCCGACGCATCGCCATGCTCGTCGGCCGACGGGTTGGCGCCGGATTCGCTGCCGTCGTCGGTCTTGCTCTGCTCGGCGTTCTCCTGCTGCGGCTCGGGCTGGCTGAAGAACAGGTCGAAGCATTCGCCGAGCGCGCGCTTCTCGTCCTGCGTCTTGGCAAGCGTCAGCAGGAAGGTGTCGCGCAGGATGTTGCGGTCGGCAAAGCCGACCTGGGCGACCGCCCGCATCGCATCGATGCTTTCGGCGGGCGAGACCCGGACCCCGGCCCCCCGCGCCGCACGAAAGAAGCGATGCAGGTTCTCGCGCATCTTGGTCTAGCTGAACACGCCCTGGCGAGACGCCTTGGCGATGAAGGACGAAATCTGCGGCGTCGCGGCCTCGATATCGGCCTCGTATTTCAGCAGCACGTTGAGCGTGTCCTTGACGATCTCTGTGTCGAGCTCGCTCGCCTGCAGCAGCACCAGCACGCGCGCCCAGTCGATCGCCTCGCTGACCGAGGGCAGCTTCTTCAGGTCGAGCGAGCGGATCTCGTGGATGAAACCGACCATCTGCTTGCGCAGGGTCTGCGAGATGCCGGGCACCCGGCTCTCGACGATGCGCTCCTCCAGCTTCTGCTCGGGGAAGCCGATGTGCAGATGCAGGCAGCGCCGCTTCAAGGCATCGCCAAGATCGCGCTCGCTGTTCGAGGTCAGGATCACGGTCGGCGGCGCCACCGCGGAGACGGTGCCGAGCTCGGGGATCGTGACCTGGAAGTCCGAGAGGATTTCCAGCAGCAGCGATTCGAATTCAGCGTCCGACTTGTCGATCTCGTCGATCAGCAGCACGCAGCCGGCCGGCTGCTCCAGCGCCTGCAACAGCGGCCGCGGCTCGACGAATTCCTTGGAGAAGAACACGTCGCCGAAGGTGTGGAGCTGGTCGAGCGCAGCCGCCAGCGACCGCGCGCCGCCGAGCACCTCGCCGAGCTTGTCCTTCAGGATCTGGGTGTAGAGCAGCTGCTTGGCGTATTTCCACTCATACAGCGCCTTGGCCTCGTCGAGGCCCTCATAGCATTGCAGGCGGATCATCTTCATGCCGCGCCATGCGGCGATCGCTTTCGCGAGCTCGGTCTTGCCGACGCCGGCGGGGCCCTCGACCAGGATCGGCTTCTCGATCTGCTGCGACAGATAGACCGCGGTCGCGATCTGCCGGCTCGCAATATAGCCTTGCGCGGCGAGGCCGCTTTCCACGGCCTCGATCGAGGCGGTGGGCCTGGTGTCAGCCACGAGGATCAGCTCCGAATTTGCCTTGAACTCGGACCTGTTCTGCGCCCGTTGCGGACAAAGCACAAGGCTCGTTTGGCCCGCAAAGGCATGAGGGCTAAAGGCTGGCGTTAGCGCATGGTTCCGGGGTATTTCCGCCGAGCGCAATACGGTTGTTAGCGTGTAGTTCGAACCTCCCCTTGAAAAGGGGAGGTCGCTTTGCTCGCCAGAGCAAAGCGGGTGGGATCTACTCTCTCCATCAACTCTGGCGTCTGCGGCTGACCCCATCCCGACCTTCCCCCTTTCAGGGGGAAGGGGAAGAATCTCGTAGACCGGCTACCGTCAGCCCGCGCAGCTCTTCACGTATTCCTTGCGCTGCGGGCCAACGATCTTCTGGTCGATCGCCTACTTCAGGCAGTCCAGATGCGCATGCGCCATGCAGAGCTGCATCTGGTCGTGCCGGCTGCGAAACCGCTTCACCTCAGCGTGAGACCGGTCGCGGCTTCAAGCTCGCCGATCGCCTGCGCGGCATTTGCGACCTTGATCGTGGTCATGCCCATCTCGCGCGCCGGCTTCAAATTGACGCCGAGATCGTCGAGATAGACGCAGTGCTTCGGGTTCACCTGCAGCGTCTCCATCATCATCCGGTAGATGCGCGGGTCGGGCTTGCGCAGGCCGATCTTCGCGGACTCGATGACGTGGTCGAACAGCGCCATCACCTCGGCGACGTAGAGCGTGCGTCCGCTGCGGCTGCCGATCGCGTTCGCCGGCAGATTGTTGGTGATGCAGCCGGTCTTGAATTTCGTCTTGATGCGCTTCAGCGCCTCGACCATCTCGGGGCGCAGGTCGCCGGAGAGCAGCGGCAGCACGTCCTTGCCGCGCACCTCGGCGCCGAGCGCCTTTGATTCCGTCGCGAACAGCGCGTCGAACGCGTCGATATCGATCTCGGCGCGCTCGAACTTGGCCCAGGCGTTCTCGAGATGGTTGGCGGCGTTGGTGCGGCGGATGATGTCGATCGGCAGGCCGCGCTCGGCCTCATAGCGCGCGAATGCCTCGAACGGCGAGGTGGTCAACACGCCGCCGAAATCCCAGATCACTGCCTCGATCATCAAAGTCTCGATCATCAAAGTCCTGCCCGTTGCAAAGCGGCGGCTTCGCCTCGGATCGTCCGGCCGATTGCAGGACAACAGGGAAACGCGCGTCCAGCCTTCTTTATTGGAATTGCCGTCGATCAGGCAAGCCGCCAGTTCGCGGCAAAGTCCGCCACGCGGAACCAGCTCACCAGACCATCGGCACCAGGCGATAGCGCACCCGCGCGAGATATTCGGCATAGCCGTCGAGCTCGGCGGTCAGCATCCGCTCCTCCATCAGCGACCGCAAGCCGAGCAGCGCCGCCATCACAGGCACGATGGCAAGGCCATACCAGGATCCCAGCAGCAGCGGCGTGCCGACATAGGTGAGGAGGCCGCTGGCATAGATCGGATGCCGCACATAGGCGTAGGGTCCGGTGGTCACAGCAGCATGCCCGCGCTCGCGCTGGATCTTCACGACCGGCGCGGCGTAGCTGTTTTCCCGGTAGGTCCGGTAGACGATATAGAACGATGCCGCGATCATCACGGCGCCGGCGCATTGCAGCCAGAAGGGCACGAGCGATGTCTGGTAGCGGACTGCGTCGAGCGCCATCAGCGGCAGCCATGTCAGCCACAGCAGCGGCATGATCGTCGTGATGACGCGATCCCATCCGGCTTGGCCGCGCGCGGTGCGCCGCTCGGCCAGCAACCCCGGATCGTGCCGGGCGAGCCAAGCCTCGGTGATCAGCCCACCGATCGTGATCTCGAGCAGGAACACCCAAGCGCCGGCCCATCGCAGCGTGCCGGCCGCGAGAAACAGGAACGTGCCGAGGCCCACACAAGTGAAGGCGACGCGGCGCAGATTGACGCGAGGGGGATTGCCGTTCTCGTTCATGTTTCTCTCCGGCGAACGACAACGGCCGCGCCGCCGGATCGGGCGGGCCGTTGCGTGCGTGGTTGCGGATCGCGGCCTGCTCGGCGCGCAGAGCCGATTAAGGTCTGCGGGTCCAGTTTCGCGCCTGTCCGGAATAGACCTTGCTCGGCAGCGCGCGCGCCGTGGGATCGAGCAGGATCTTCATCGCAGTGTTGAGCCGCTCCTCCGAATGCGGTGAGCCATCATGGCGCATCTGCTGCGGAGCCCCGGGGCCCTGCGGCGGCGCCAGATAGGTCGGCGTTGTCGGCGGAGTGGGGGTGGTGGCGATCTTCGGACGGGCGACAACAGCTGCCTCCATCGGGCGCCGCGCCTGGGCCATGCGTGACGCTGCGGAAGGTGCTTCCGCCGGCGGCGGCGAGGCGGCGCTGTCGGATCCGGATTTGCGGGGCGGTCTTGCCATGGCATCGGCTCCATAGGTTCGGTGATGACGACGACGTCAGGACTTGTCTTCGTCGGATGTGGTGCGTTTGGCGATGATCGGGTTGCGGTCGCTGATCGCGGCGATCAGCGAGGCGTGGCTCACGACTGACGAAACGACGATCTTGCCGGATGGCTCGATCCGGCGACCGTTCTGCTGCTGTTGCTGTGGGCTCCTGGCGGTGGATTTCTGCATCATATCGGCCTCCTCGAAGATGGGGTGGGGCCCGACAGCGCCGGGCCCCGAGTTTGGCGATCAGATGCCGAAGGCGCCGAGGACACCCGGCAGCGCCTGCGCGACGCCGCCGAGGATTTCTCCCCAGCCCTGCGGGTTGACCGACCCGTTGGTCGCCACGTCGGCAATCCGCTTCGGACCGCGCTCGATGCCCTCACACTGGATCGGGCTACGCACGCTGCCGAAGGTCTCAAAGTCGTTCCTTGCGTACATGTTCAGCTCCTTCTTTCGGTTTGAATTGACGGCAACTACGGGAGGTGGGCACCGACCGGGGCAGCCGTCGCTGGACGTCGCCCAGGGGATCGCTCATCGCGTCGATCCCCCGGACCACGTGACGCATTCGCGCCACGTTCTGATCTCCTCCGGACACGGAGGAGCAATCGCATCAATAGACCTGCCACTGCCGCAGCGGTCCGACCGCCACCGGCACCACGTCGCTCACGTCGATCGTGTACTGATAGACTTCGCGCGCCTGGGTCAGGACCTGGGTCGGATTGAAGAAGCGGTAGGTCACGTCGTGACAAACCGAGTCCGGGCGGCAGATGACGCTCTGGTCGACCTCGACGGTATCGAGCCGCAAGCCCTTCTTGGCGACGTCGGTGAATATCTTCCGCGTGTTGTATGCATTCATCGCGGAATAGTTCAGCGCGCGATCCTGCGGCGAGAGGCCGACATTGCGGAACTCGTTGTAGATCCGTTCGAGGAAGCCTTCCGCGCCGGCCGGCCAGGTGTCGGGATCGGGTCCGAACAGCGTGTAGAGATCCCACTGGTAGAAGCCGCGCCAGTCGGTCACCAGCGTCGGCACGACGGTCCCGTTCAGGAGCTTGGTCGTGTTGGCGCTGTCGACCCAGCCGGCCATCGAAATCCGCGCAACACCGCCGCGTGGCGGGAAAGCCGGGGGCGTGGTCGGTGGCGTATCGTCGCCGCCGCGCGCTGCCGGTACCACGGTTCGGGTGTTCGATGGATCGTCATGCGAGACCTCCTGATGCCAGAGCGCCAGGATCAGCGCGGCGAAGAATCCGAGACCGAACACATCGAGCGGCTTGACCGCATAGATCGGGATCGAGTCGATCGTCATCGTCCAGATGATGGCATCGGCATCCGGGAAGTTGTTGCCCGAGCCGCTCGGCGTCGCGCTTTCGCCTTCGGCCTGGTTCAACAGATAGCGCGCCATGATCGCCGGATTGTACGGCGCCGAGGTATCGCCGGAGCGGTCGCGCTCCGGTCCGAACGCCGGATCGCCGCGTCCGATCAGGCTGTCGCGCCAATTGGCGATGGCCTGCACGAAGTAGTCGAGGCGGGCCTCCTTGCCGAAATCGTAGAACAGCCGGCCGATCGGGAACGCGAGCTGTCCGGTGGATTCCGCCGCGGCGCCCTGCGGACGCATGCCGCCGCCACAGCCGCAGCTCTTCTCGCTGGTACGAACCGCGGGGGCTTCGTACATCGGCAGCGCCTGCGGCATCGCGACGGGAAGCGCGTTGCTCGGCATCAGCGCAGGCAGCTGCTGCGGCTGCAGCCAGGCCTGCGGCATCATGCCGGCCGCCGGCATCGCCATCTGCGGCATCATCATCGGCGGCATGACCATCTGCGGCGCCGGCGTCGGCATCCAGACCATGTCGCCGCCCGCGTGGGGGGCGTGATACGGATACGGCGCCGGCGCTGCGATCGGCGCGACGGCGACGCCGTGATCAACGGCCGCGGCGATGGCCGCAGGCGCTGCGGGCGCAGCAGGCTGCGCTTCGCTTGGCATGATCCCGGCGCTGCTGCGCAGGACCGAGCCGTCCGGCCCGAATATGCGCGGAGCCGATGGTGCAGACATTGCTGATAGATCTCCCATGGAACCCTCTCTGGTTGCAGTTGGCTGAGCGGCGGATGACGGTTGGACGAAAGGGCGCGCGGACACTCCCCGGAAACGGGGAGTCGCGGCCGTGGCACCCGACGGCATGACGGCGTCCGCCTGCTCGCCAAGCAGGGCGGCGACAGCCGCGGGAATATCGAGCCGTCCGGCGAGGCAGCGCGAGGCGCTGCCGTCGCTGCGGCAGGGCACCGCGCTTTCGAGCAGCGCGGCACGGACGGCTTGCGGATCGGCCTTGCGTCCGGTCTGGCGCAGGCATGAGAGCAGCAGGGCGACGACGCCGCTGACGATCGGCGCCGCGAAACTCGTTCCGGAGCGCAGGCTGATATTGCGGACCGGCGAGGCGCCGGCGATGTTTTCGCCCGGCGCGAGGATGCCGTTCTCGAGATAGGCGTCGCCGAAATTGCTGAAGGGCAGCGGATTGCCGGCCGGATCGCACGCGCCGACCGCAAGCACCGAAGCGAGGCTGCCCGGCACCTGGACGCAGCGGCATCCGTCATTGCCGGCGGCGGCGACGATCAGCTTGCCGGCGCGTTCGCAAGCGCGGACCGCGTCGACCAGAATGCGGTCGGCTTGGCCGGTCGCGGATTGCTGGCCGCTGCTGATATTGATGACGTCGGCGCCGGCGGCGAGCGCCTGGTTGATCGCGAGCGCCAGGGTGCTTTGCGACGACGGCTCGATCTGCCCGGCGACATTCTCGCGATAGATCGAGAACACGGTCGCGCTGCAATTCGGCGCGACGCCGAGCACCGGGCTGCCGGGCGTGCCCATCAGCACGCTCGTGACATGCGTGCCGTGCTCGGACTGGATCATCGGCGAAGCCGGTGCGACGAACTCGCCGCCCCTGGCGACGCGGGCCTGCCTGAGCGAAGGATGATTGAAATCGACGGGGCCGTCGATGATCGCGATCTTGACCGCGGGGTCGCCGCCCGACGTTCTCTGCCATAAGGCAGCCAGACCAGCGATATCGGCAACTGGATTCATGAAATCAATCCCGACTGATCAGCCGCAAATCCGTGCAGCCGATCCGTCTTCCGCGACAATTTGCTCTCACGCAGCGAACCACATGTCGTTGCGTTGGTGCAGTTGTGGCAGCTGTGACGCGAAAGGCCTATTCACCGCGGTGGATCAGAAAGGATCGAGCCGGCGATACGGATCGATCGGTCGATGAGATCGATCCTGCCTCTCGAACGATCGATCGAAGGGTTTAGTCGAGACCGATCTCACCGCACCATTGTGCGTGCCAGGGCAGACATGCGCTTGCATCTGCGCGCCGGTGCGCGAACGCGACCCGCGCGTCGGGCGAACACGGAATTCAGGATGTCGGTGTCAGTCGAGCTCGCGGGCCCGATCGGGGATCGCTGCCGATGATGCGATCCACGGTGCTTCGCGCACCCGTCGCATCGCCTGCGCCCGGCGCGGCAGGCCGAGCTTCTGCAGCACGTGATGGACGTGGTGCTTGACCGTCGCAAGACTGAGATTGAGATCGCGCGCGATCTCCTTGTTCGACAGGCCGTGTCCGATCAGCTTGAGAACCTCGCTTTCGCGGCGCGTCAGCCCCTGGTCCGCGTCGATCGTATCCGCTTGACGTTCCATGCAGAACAGCGCGCGCAGCAGGCCGCCGGAAATCTCGGCGCTGCAGGCGAGCCGCCCCGATGCCACATCCGACAGCGCCCGGCAGAGCTCATCGAAGCTGGCGTTCCGGGAAATGTAGCCGCTGAATCCGGCCCGGCCGCAGCGGACCACGTCGCGCCGGTCCTCGTTGAGGCCGAGCGCCACCAGTGCGACATCCGCATGGTCGCTCGCAATCGCACGCACTTCGTCGAGATCGATGCCCTGTGTGACGTCGATCAGAATGACATTCACACTGTCGGTCTCGAGGGTCTCGCGCAGGCCGGCGAGATCGGACACCGCCGCCGCAATCGCAAACTCGGCGTGGTTCTGGAAACTCGAGGTAAGCCCCTCGCTGAACAGCCTGATCGGCGTGACGACCGCTATCCTCATCATTATCCTCTAACTCAACGAAATGACGGATGGAGCGCCGTGTTGAGATCTACGGCGCCGGCATCCAGAAAAGTCATAAAGGTAAGTATGCGATATGCTGCCGGAGGTTGTATGATTGCCGGATCGAAATTACGGCGCTGATGCGGGCAATCAAGAGACGCAGTTCACATTCGAACGTCACCCGCGCGCCGGACGCGCGATTCGATGTGTGCGTATGGCGACAAGACGGCGATGTGTGGCGCGTGAACGCAATGGCGCTGCAGGATTCCGGCGGCGACTTCAACGTCGTAGAGATCGACGCGTAGATATTTAGACAATTGACGCGCGCAGGTCTGGATGCTCTGTACAATATTGCGTGTTCTCCAGAGCCCGGTGCGAGCGACGCAATGCCGCGCCTCGGATAGGCTCGATTCAGCAGCAGACCGACGGGGTTTCATGACGAGCGTGATTCGAGCGACAGCTTTTCTGACCCTGTTGGTGGCGACGCCGGCGCTGGCCATCGTCGGCGGCGGCGCGCCGTCGACGGATGGCGTTGCGCGCTCCGTCGTCACCATCGTCGGCTCGCGCGGCAATTTCTGCACCGGCGCGCTGATCGCGCCGAAGGTCGTGCTGACCGCGGCGCATTGCGTGCAGCCCGGCGCCGATTACAAGATCGTCGAATATGGCGCGGACAGGCAGCCGACGCTGCAGGACGTCAGGACGGTTGCGATCCATCCCGGCTTTCGGATGCAGGCGATGACCAATCATGTCGCCACCGCCGACGTCGCGCTGCTGCAGCTCGCGGCGCCGGCCGCAGGCAAGGCACCGGCCGCGCTCGGCATGCCAAACATTCCGATCCAGGTCGGCGGCCGCTTCACCATCGCGGGCGTCGGCGTCACCGTGCGCGGTGACGGCAAAAGCGGTGGCGCTACCCGCGTCGCCGGCCTGATCGCGAGCGGCAAGCCCGGCACGTTGCAGATCCGTCTCGTCGATCCGGTCGGGCAGGGTTTGCGCGAAGGGCTCGGGGCCTGCACCGGCGATTCCGGCGCGCCGGTGTTCGAGAACAAGCAGGGCGGCCCCGCCATCGTCGGCGTGGTGAGTTGGTCCACCGGGCCGAACGGCGCCGCCGGCTGCGGCGGCATCACCGGCGTGACGCCGCTGACACTCTATCGCGACTGGGTGATGCAGACCGCGCGGCAGTGGGGTGCGAGCTTTTAAAGTCACCTCGCCCCGCTTGCGGGGAGAGGTCGGATCGCATCGTGAGATGCGATCCGGGTGAGGGGGTACAGGTCTTTCGTCTGGTACCGCCTCGCGGAGAGAGCCCCTCACCCCGACCCTCTCCCCGTAAGAACGGGGAGAGGGAGTGAAGCCTAATGCCCCGCGGCCTTGTTCGCGGCGGCGTTGTTCAGCACGATCAGGCCGTCGACGGCGACGCCGAGCTTGCTGTTGATCAGGAACGGGTTGACGTCGATCGAGGCAATGCGGCCATTGGCGTCTGCCATCAGGTTGGAAAGACCGACCAGCGCCTTCACCGCCGACGGCTCGTGCAGCGCGGGCTTGCCGCGGTAGCCCTTCATCTTGACCCCGGCCTTGGTCCTGGCGATCAGCTCCTTCGCCTCGGCGGCGTCGAGCGGCGCGCCGGCGAGGGCGACGTCCTTCATCAGCTCGATATCGACGCCGCCGGTGCCGAACAGCACGACGGGGCCCATCTCGGCGTCGAGCGAGGCACCGACCACGAGCTCGAGGTCGGCCTTGACCTGCTGTGCGATCAGGATGCCCTCGAGCTTCGGCTTGCCCTTCAGCTTCTTCACCCGCGCGGTGATGTCGTTGAACGCCTTCTTCACCTCGGCCGCACTGGCGAGATTCAGCACCACGCCGCCGATATCGGATTTGTGCAGGATGTCGGGGCTGACCACCTTGGCGACCACCGGGAAGCCGATTTTCTTGGCGATCTTCACGGCCTCCGCCGCGGTCTGCGCGACCTCTTCCTTTGAGATCGGGATGCCATAGGCCTTGAGCAGCTTCTTCGAGGCGACCTCATCGAGTGCGGCGGCATTGTTGGCGGCCTTAAGCGTCTTCTCCAGCACCGCGCGCGCCGATGCCTTCGAGCTCGACGCGATATCGGGTACTTCCTTGCGCAGGCCGGCATATTCGATCAGCGACTTGATCGCGCCGACCGCGCGGTCGAGGCCCTGCATGACGGCGATATCGGGCAGCGACTTGCGCAGCCCCTTGGTGAACTCGGTGAAGCCGATCGACATCGCGCTGATATAGATCACCGGCTTGTTGGCCTGGCCCGCCATCTCGTTGACGATGCGCAAATTGCGCTCGCGCAGCTCGTGCGGCGCCTTCGGCAGCTCGGCATCGATGATGACGATGTCGGTGTCGGGATCGTCGATCATGATCTTGATCGACTTCATGTAGACGGAGGGATCGACCACCGCGGCAAAGCCGGCGTCGAGCGGGTTGCCGACGATGCTGCCGGGGCCGAGCATTTTTGCCAGCTGCTCCGAGGCGTTCGGGCTCAGCGGCGCAAAATTCAGCCCGGCGGAATAGAACGCGTCGATCAAAAGCCCGCGCTTGCCGCCCGACAGCGACACCGCCGCGAGGCGATTGCCCTTCGGCGGATCGGCATGGACGAAGCACTCGGTGGCCTCGATCAATTCATCCAGTCCGCGCACCCGGATCACGCCTTCGCGGGTCGAGATCGCATCGAAGGTCTCGATCGAGCCGGCGAGCGCACCGGTATGCGCCATCGCCGCGGCGCGGCCGCCTTCGGAAGCGCCGAGCTTGAGCGCGATCACCGGCTTGCCGGCGGCGCGCGCGGCCTTGCAGGCATCGCGGAACACTTTTGTGTTCCTGACGCCTTCGAGATAGACCACGATGACGCGGATGCTCGGATCGGCGGCGAAATAGCTCATCAGGTCCGGGGTCTCGAGCCCGGATTCATTGCCGGTCGTGACCATGTAGCCGACGCCGACCCCACGATCCTCCAGCGCCTGGCGGATCGCCATCACGATCGCGCCGGATTGGCCGGCGATCGCCACCGCGCCCTGCTCCATGGTGACGATGCGGTCGTCGATATTGGTGAACAGGTTCTCGCCGGCGCTGAGATTGCCGAGGCAATTCGGACCGGTGACCGCAAGTCCGGTCTCCTTGATCGCCTGCTTCAGCTCGACCGCGAGCCGCTGGCTCTCCTCGTCCTGCAGCTCGCTGAAGCCGGAGGTGACGATGGTCGCCGAGCGCGCGCCGGCCGCGGCCGCATCGCGGATCACCTGTACCGCAAACCGGGCCGGCACCAGCACCAGCACGTGGTCGGGTTTTTCGGGTAGGCTGGCGAAGTCCTTGTAGCAGGTGACGCCCCAGATCGCTTCGCGTTTGGCGTTGATCGGATAAAGGCCGCCGGCGTAGCCGTATTTGACCAGATTGTTCCAGATCCGTTCGGCGTAGTTGCCGGGCTTGTCGGTGGCGCCGACCAGCACGATGTTGCGCGGATGCAGCATCGCGTGGATGCTCTTGACGAGATCGCTGGCGTCAGCGGGCGGCGCCCATTTGTGGGATACATGAGACGCGGTGCTTGCGAAAGCTTCCATGGAGCCTGCCCTTATCCTTGTTGTCTTTGTTTCCTGTGGCCACGGCGGATCACCGTGAGGCGCGCGATTTTTCATTGTTTTTATGGCGAGGGAAAGGGGGTAGCAACTCATGCTGGCGCAGGTCAGGGCACCGCGCGCAATATCCCGGCAGGCGCAAAATTGATTGCGTATCAGGAACCCGATTCGCGCGGGCGCGAATCCGTTTCGACCAGAGTCGCGTGCAACAGATAACGCTCGGGCCCCGATGTCAGCGCATCGAACGGCCAGCAGGTCGATAGCACCAGTTCACGTCGGTCGGTGAGCGGATCGACCCCCGATTGATCGAAGCGGACCACCGAACTGCGATCGGCCCGATAGCGAAACACCTTGCCGTCGCTTCGCGTGACGTCGATCTCGTCACCGATTGTGACATCCCTCAGAAAGCGAAAATGCGTGTCGCGGTGTGCGGAATAGACCGCCACGCCCCGCTCGCCGGCATCGACGGTCTGTTCGACATGGCCGGGGCCGAACGCCAGCGCCTGGCCGCTGCTGCCGGCAAGTGCAATAGCGGAAGCGTGCAGGCGCTTCACCTCGATCCGCGCCACCGGCCAGGTGTCGGCCCAGCTCCACGGCTTCACCGGCTGGCCGGTCGCGATGCTCTGTGCGAAGGCGCGTTCCAGCAGCACCTGCGCGAGCAGCGCCTTGGCGTGGATATAGGCGCCCTGGCCGAACAGGATCAGGCCGATGAGGGCGAAGGCGAGGGATGGGATGAAGCGGGGCATTGTTGCGCCTGTTGCTGTCATTCCGGGATGGTCCGAAGGACCAGACCCGGAATCTCGAGATTCCGGGTTCGATGCTGCGCATCGCCCCGGAATGACATTGCGGGTTGAGGAAGAGTGGCGCGCGCGGCCCCTGGGGGACGGGTGGAAGGCCGCGCGCGCTCTTGAAGGAGGAGGTTGGGGGGCACCTCCTCCTTTCATCCGACGTCATTGGGGCGACGTCTGACGCCGGCTGAACACCAGGAGGAGAAGGCTGACCGTGAGCAGGATCACGCCCGCGATCATCTTCAGCTCCGCATCGGTCGCGGTCTTCGGCAGCTGGATCGTGCCGGGAGCTTGCGTCGCGACCGGTGACCGCTTCAGCGCAGCGAGCTGCACCTTGCCGTCGCCACCGTCGGCGCGCCGCTCGCCCGGGACGGCGGGCAGATTCGGACGCTCGCCGAACAGCTTCGCGAAATCCCAGCCAGCGGGCAGGTTGAGCGGGAGTTCGCTCAACTTCAGCGGCTCGCCTTCGGGGCGGCTCGGCGTCTTGTCGACCGCGACAAGGCTGGTCAGCCGCGTGACGAGCTGATGCTCCAGCGCCAGCGCGAGGATGGTCTTGTCGGCTTCCTCGGGGCTCTCCTGACGCGTGGTGCGCGCCACCTCGGCATCGGCGATCTTGCGGCGCGCCCACAGTTTCGACAGGCCCTTGCCTTCAGCGGCATTCGCGAGCGGCAGCGTCACGCTCCACGGACGGTCGCCGATGCGTCCCTTGATCTCGACCGAGCCGGCAAGCTTGTCGAGCTTGGCGGCCAGCACCAGCGGCTCGTCGCGATAGACGTCGGGCAGCGCCGACGGCGTCAGGTCGGCCGTCGCCTCGGAAAATTTCGCCGAGAGGTTCGTCACCGCCGGGTTCTCCAGCTTGGCGAACAGGCCGCGCATGCGCTCGTCGACCTGCTCGACCGAGCCGATATGGGTGAAGGTGCCGCGGCCGAGTTCGGCGGCGCGCGTCATCAGATAGGTGTTCGGCGCCGAGCCGATGCCGACCATGAAGACGCGCGAGCGGCCGCGCAGCGCGCTGATGGTCTCGAACAATTGCTGCTCGTTGCCGACGGCGCCGTCGGTCAGGAACACGACCTGGCGGACGTAATTGGCGTCGTCATGGTTGGTGTCTGAGAGCGCCGCGCGCATCGCCGGCACCATCTCGGTGCCGCCGCGGGCCTGCAGCGCGCTGACGAACGCCATCGCATTGCCGATATTGGCGCTGTTTGCCGTAACCGGCGCCGGGTACAGCGTGTCCATGGTGTCGTCGAAGCGAATCACGTTGAAGCGGTCGGCCGGCTGCAAGCGACCGAGCGCGTAAGTCAGGCTCGCCTTGGCCTGGATGATGGAGGTGCCGCCCATCGAGCCGGAATTGTCGATCACGAAGATCACCTCGCGCGGCATCAGCTTCTGCTGCGTCTGCTCGACCGACGGCGGGGTGACGAAGGCGAGCAGATAGTCGGAATTGCCGACATGCTCGCGGAATAGCCCGACCGACGGCGCCTTCTCGGCGGCCGGCTTCCAGGTCAGCTCGAAATCACGATCGGCCGGCACCGGGCCTTCGGCGAGCTTGACGATGCGCGTGGTGCTGTCGGGGCTCTCGATTTTGACCTGGTGGAAATGGCTCTTCACCTCGCCGAGCGGGAAGCCGGCGTTCAGGCGCACGGTGACGTTGGTCGGATTGACCGGCGCATTCGTCGCCGGATCGAGCACTTCGCTCGCGATGCGGTCGCGGTCCGGCACGGGATCGGTTGACGTGGCGCCCCAGCCGTTGCCGTCGGCGCGAAGGTCGACGCTCTGTACCACCGGGCGCGGATTGTAGCGCGGGCCGACCACCATCGGCACCCGCAGCGAGAATTCGCTGCCGTTCTGCTGCACCGGCTCCTGATATTCGATCTGCACCAGCACGGTTTCGCCGGGGCCGATATTGGCAACGGAGTTGGTGAAGATGTTTGGCCGCCCCTGCTCGGTGAGCGCGGCCTTCTGGCCATTCTGCTTGGCCTGCTCATAGATGGCGCGAGCCTGCTGCCGCTCCTTGATGTCGCCGACCACGACGCGGTCGCCGACCACCATCTTCAGCGTGTCGACCGCGCCGCCCGCCGGCAGCGGATAGACATAGGTCGCCTCCACCCAGTCCTTGGTCGGGTTGCGGAAGATCTGCGTGACGCGGGCGCGGACGGTCGGGCCCGACACGGTGAGGTCGACATCGACGCCGAGCCTGAGTGCATCCCTGTAGCCATCGTCGGTCTTGAACAGCAGCGAGCCGGAACGCGCATCTGATGGCCGCAGCACCGCCTGTTGCGGCAGTTCGGCCGACCACACCGGATCGAAGCTCACGAACAAGGCCGCAAAGCCGATCACCAGCGCGGCCACACCTTCCACCAGGAAGAACAGCGCAATGCGCATCCTGCGCGACAGGCGGATCTGCGGGCTGCTCTTACATGCATCGTAAATCGTCATTTTCGTCACTCCCGAGCGAGACTTTCGCTGCCTCGCGATCATGGAGAACGGCGGTTGTGGCGCGAGCAGAATGATCGGCATTGATTGGCCGCGGTCCGGCGCGGCCCGCCGCCGCCTGCGGCGGGTTTGTGCGGTTTTGTGATGGGTTGTCCGGTCTGCTAGACTGCGCGGAATCAAGGGGAACCGGGCAGGAATCTGGATGCCGACGCCTGACAAGCAGCTGTCCGCCGAGCAGAGCCGGCAGGTCGCGGAGACCATCCGCGAGGAAATCGCGCGCCGCCGAATCTCGCGGCAGGCGCTGGCCGAGCAGGCCAAGCTCAGCCTCTCGACGTTGGAAAAGGTGCTCGGCGGCCGCCGCCCGTTCACGCTGGCGACCACGGTGCGGCTGGAGCAGGCGCTCGGTGTGTCCCTGCGCAAGCTGCCTGAGACGATCACGGTGACCGCACCCGCCAATGGCGGGATCGCGCCCGACAGCCTCGGATCCTATTCGCGCCGCGCGGTAGCGCGGATCGAAGGAACCTACATCACGGTGCGGCCGTCGTTCGGCGAGCAGGGCGCGCTCTATGCCTATCGGACGGAGATCACCTGGGACGAGGCGTCCTCATCGCTCGGCTTCCGCGAAGGCGAGCGGCAGGACGCCGACTATACGCAGTACGGCGAAGTCGCGGTGCCCAATGAATCCGGCTTCGTCTATCTCGTGACCAACCGGCACGGCCAGCATCGCGTGATCACGGTGTCGCGCCCGCGCAATTCCGGCGAGATGTACGGCATCATCACGACGCTGCTCGCCGGCCGCGGCTCGCTGCTGACGCCAGTCGCCGCGCCGATCGCGTTCCTGCCGGTGAAGAACGTGCCGAAGCCGAGCCTCGGCCGGGTGTCGGCCGATGACGCGAACTACGCCGCCTATCGCGAGCATCTGCGCCGCACGATCGATGAGCCGTTCGCGATTTTCCTGCCGGGCTAACAACGGCAGAGTTAGCTCCGTCATCCTGAGGTGCGAGCCTTGCGGCGCAATTGCGCCGCTGGGCGAGCCTCGAAGGATGCACGGCCACCGGCCGGGCCGTCGACCCTTCGAGACGCGCGCAAGGGCGCGCTCCTCAGGGTGACGGTGAAAGAGTGGTCGCCGGCGGAATTAACTCGGCATGCCCCAACCTGCGAAGGACCGCAAAAACAACGAAGCCGCCCGGATGGGCGGCTTCGCGATGGCTGATGTTTGGTAGCGGTGCGCGTTGCGCTAGCCGCCGGTCTCGGCGCTGATGATGTCGCCGAACAGCTCCCACTGCCCGTTCTTGAACTGCATCATCTTGAGCTGCTCGACCGGCGCGAAGTCGGTCGCGCTGGTGTTGATCCGGATGCCGGGGATCAGCGTGTCGGGCGCAAAATCCTTCAGGCTGGCGGCCTGCTTCATCACGTTCTCACGCGTCAGGTTGTCGCCGGCCTGCTTCAGCACCTGCACCATGGTCTGGGCCGCGGCGTAGCCATAGACGAGATTGGCGTCGGCGAGGTTGGCGCCCGGCATGTATTTCTCGGCGAAGGCCATGAACTTCTTCATGCCCTCGTCGTTCTTCCATTGCGGATCGGACGCGTCCTTCAGATAGCCGGCCGACAGCACGCCTTCCGAGGCCTCGAGCCCGGCGGGCTTCATGACCGCGCCGATCGAGATCGAGACGTCGGTCATCACCTGCATCGGCTTCCAGTTGAGCTCGGCGATCTTCTTGATCGCCTGCGCCGCGAATTTCGGCGTCGAGATGTTGACGAACACGTCGGCGCCGGTGTCCTTCAGCTTGACGATGTGGGAGTCGATCGACGGCTCGGTGGTCTCGTAGCTCTCTTCGGCGACGATCTTGACGCTCGACTTGTCGAGGATCTCCTTCAGACCGACCAGGTAGTCCTTGCCGAAATCGTCATTGGCATAGAAGATCGCGACCTTGGCGTCCGGCTTGGCCTTCAGGATGTACTTGCCGAAGATCCGCGCCTCGACGCGATAGCTCGGCTGGAAGCCCATGGTCCACGGGAAATCCTTCGGATCGTTCCACTTGCTGGCGCCGGTGGCGAGGAAGAGCTGCGGCACCTTCTTGGCGTTGTGATACTTCTGCACCGCGGTCTGGGTCGGCGTGCCCAGCGCGTTGAACACCAGGAACACTTCGTCGCTCTCGATCAGCTTGCGGATCTGCTCCACGGTCTTCGGCGGCGAGTAGCCGTCGTCATAGGAGATCCAGTTGATCTTGCGGCCGTTGATGCCGCCCTGGTCGTTGATCATCTTGAAATAGGCTTCTTCGGTCTTGCCGATGACGCCGTAGGCGGAGGCGGGACCGCTATAGGCCTCGACATTGCCGATCTTGATCTCGGTGTCGGAGGCGCCGGTATCATACTTCTTTTGTGCAAAGGCGGCCTGGGTGGAGAGCAGGCAGAGCGCCGTGGCGGCGGCCAGCAGCGACAGTGTTGTTGTTTTCATAAAGGCAATTTCCTCGATTGATTTTGGTTGGGGACTTACGCAACGAACCCGCAGCCGGTCCCGGCAGACGGCAACGGGGGAATCCTTGTCGCGGCGAATTCCGGAACGCGCGGCGCGCGTTTGACTCACGCCGCGGTATCGGTTGGCTTCGGCCGGCTGAATTGTTGCCGGAGCGTCGGCTTATGAATTTTGCCTGTCGCGTTCCGCGGCAGGACCTCGATGAATTCGATCAGGCGCGGGCATTTGAACCGCGCCAGATTGGCCTGACAATGCGCGTGGACCTCGGCCGGGGTCAGCGAATGGCTTGGCTTTACGGCAATGATCGCCATGCCGACTTCGCCCCATTGCGCGTCGGGGATGCCGATCACGGCGGCCTCGGCGACGGCGGCCAATTGATGCAGCACGCTCTCGACCTCGGCCGGATAGACGTTCTCGCCGCCCGAGATGTACATGTCCTTCCAGCGGTCGACGATGTAGTAGAAGCCCTCCTCGTCGATCCGCGTGGCGTCGCCGGTGTGCAGCCAGCTGTCGGTGAAGGAGGAGGCATTGGCGTCCGGCCTGTTCCAGTAGCCCGGCGTGATGTTCGGACCCTTGACCCAGAGTTCGCCGAGCTCGCCGACCGCGGCGTCGCTGCCGTCGGGCCGCACGATGCGGACCTCGGTGTGCAGCACCGGCTTGCCGGAGGAGCCGGCCTTGCGCGCGGCATCCTCGCGGTCGAGCACCATCACCGCCGGCGAGGTCTCGGTCATGCCGTAGCCCTGCTGCAGCGCCACGCCGCGCGCCTCCCAGGTCTTGAGCAACGGCACCGGCATCGGCGCGCCGCCGACGCCGCCGATGACGAGGCGGCTGAAATCCGCTGATGCGAAGGCAGGATGCTGCGCCATGAACTGGTAGATCGCGGGCACGCCGAAGAATACGTTGATGCCTTGCGCCGGGTCGCCGATCAGCTTCAGTGCCTCGCCGGGATCGAAGGCGCGCATGATCAGCACAGTGCCGCCGGCATGCAGCACGGGGTTGGTGTAGCAATTCAGCCCGCCGGTGTGGAACAGCGGCAGCACCGTCAGCAGCACCGAGGCCGGCGAGATGTAGGCGGGACCGCCGAGATTGACGCAATTCCAGAACGTCATCCCATGCGTGATGATCGCGCCCTTGGGCTGGCCCGTCGTCCCCGAGGTGTACATGATGGTCGAGATGTCATCGAGCATGACCTCCTCGAACCGCTCGAGCGGCGCGGCTGCCGCAATGCCGGTCTCATAGGCCCCGCCCGGGCCCAGCCTCACGGTCGCAGCGACATTGCAGAGCTTTGCCACCGCAAGCGCGGTCTCGGCGAGGTCGTCGTCGTGGATCATCACCTTCGGCGCGGCGTCGCCGGCGATGTAGCGCAGCTCGGGAACGGTGAGGCGCGTGTTGAGCGGCAGGAAGATCGCGCCGATCCGGAAGCAGGCGAACTGCACCTCGAGCGTATCAGTCGTGTTCAGTGCCAGCACCGCGACGCGGTCGCCGCGGGCGACCTTCAGCCCGTCGCGCAGCCAGGCGGCAAGCCGCGACACGCGGGCGTCGAGCTCCGCATAGCTGAAGCGGCGACCGCTTGCGAGATCGACAAATGCCATCTTGTCCGGCGTGCGCCGACGATGATGCGCGATCCAGTCGTAATAACGAACCGGCAAATTTCCCTCCTCCGGAACGGCAGTCTTGCGCCGCCTGTTCCTGGCTCGATTGATGCCATGAAATGGCAGTGGAGGCGGCGTATTAGGATACTGTCTTGCGTTTAGTGGCTGGCAGATCGCCGGACCCGACGCCGGCACCGATGGCAGCCACTCGACGCAAGTGAACCGGGAGAAATCCGGACATCGTCGGAGGGAAGAATCAACGGAGCACGCGGATGGCAAACCCGTTCTACACCGGCGAGCATGAGGCCTTTCGCGAGGTGATGCGGCGCTTTGTTGCCAGGGAAATCGAGCCTTATGCCCATCAATGGGACGAAGACGGCGAGTTTCCGCGCGAGCTCTATGCCAAGGCATCCGCGATCGGGCTGCTCGGGCTTGGTTTCCCGGAAGAATATGGCGGCATCGCCGCCGATCAGTTCATGAAAATCGTGGCCTCGCAGGAGCTGGCGCGGGCCGGCGCCGGCGGCGTCTCCTCGAGCCTGATGAGCCACACCATCGGCTCGCCGCCGATCGCCCGCGCCGCGCGGCCCGAGGTCAAGGCACGGGTGCTGCCGGAGGTGCTCGCCGGCAAGAAGATCTCCGCGCTCGCGATCACCGAGCCGAGCGGCGGCTCCGACGTCGCGAACCTGCGCACCAAGGCACGGCGCGATGGCGATCATTATGTCGTCTCCGGCGAGAAGACCTTCATCACCTCGGGCATGCGCGCCGACTATCTGACGGTCGCGGTGCGTACCGGCGGCGAGGGCCCCGGCGGCGTCAGCCTGCTGCTGATCGAAGGCAATACGCCGGGCCTGTCCCGCACCAAGCTGAAGAAGATGGGCTGGTGGGCGTCGGATACCGCGACACTTCATTTCGACGAATGCCGCGTGCCGGTCGAGAACCTGATCGGCGAGGAAGGCCAGGGCTTCAAGATCATCATGCAGAACTTCAACAGCGAGCGCATGGGTATGGCGGCGAGCTGCACCGCCTATGCGCGCGTCTGCCTCGACGAGGCGGTCGCCTATGCCAAGGAGCGCAAGACGTTCGGCAAGCCGATCGCCCAGCACCAGGTGATCAGGCACAAGATCGTCGACATGGCACAGAAGGTCGCGGCCTCGCAGGCGATGCTGGAAATGCTGGCGTGGCGGCTCGGTCAGGGCGAAAGCCCGGTCGCCGAGATCTGCATGATGAAGAACCAGGCGACGCAGACCATGGCGCACTGCGCTTCCGAGGCGGTGCAGATCTTCGGCGGCGCCGGCTTCATGCGCGGCATCAAGGTCGAGCGCATCTACCGCGAGGTCAAGGTCAACGCCATCGGCGGCGGCACCGAGGAGATCATGAAGGACCTCGCGAGCCGGCAGATGGGATTGTGATCGCGCCAGGTAATGATGCGATCGCGGCGAAACGACGGATTGTGAACCCTCCCCCTGAAAGGGGGAGGGCAGGGTGGGGGTCACGCCGCGAGTCCGACTGCCAGTTTGACCCCCACCCGGCCCGCTCGGCGTTGCCGAGCGTTCCGACCTCCCCCTTTCAGGGGGAGGTGAGAAGGAAAAGTCATTCCGGGGCGCGCGTAGCGCGAACCCGGAATCTCGAGATGATGGATAAGGATTCCGGGTTCGATGCTTCGCATCGCCGTGGAATGACAAAGGATAGTTCGAGAACATGCTCTTCACCGCCGACCACGACGAACCGCGCCGCGCTCTACAAAAGTTCATCGCGGCCGAGATCAATCCTCATGTCGACGAATGGGAGAAGGCCGATATCTTCCCGGCGCATGAGCTGTTCAAGAAGCTCGGCAATCTCGGCTTCCTCGGCCTCAACAAGCCGGTCGAATTCGGCGGTCAGGGGCTGGATTATTCCTACGCGCTGATGATGGCCGAAGAGCTGGGGGCCATCACCTGCGGCGGCGTGCCGATGGCGATCGGGGTGCAGACTGACATGGCGACGCCCGCGCTGGCGCGGTTCGGCTCCGACGAGGTGCGGCGCGAATTCCTGGTGCCCGCGATCGCCGGCGACCAGGTCGCCTGCATCGGCGTCTCCGAGCCCGGTGCCGGCTCCGACGTCGCCTCGATCAAGACCAATGCGCGCTCCGACGGCGGCGACTACGTCATCAATGGCGGCAAGATGTGGATCACCAACGGCACCCAGGCCGACTGGATCTGCCTGCTGGCCAACACCAGCGACGCCCAGGTCCATCGCAACAAGTCGCTGATCTGCGTGCCCATGAAGACCAGGGGCGTGCAGGTCGCGCGCAAGCTCGACAAGCTCGGCATGCGCTCGTCGGATACGGCGCAGATCTTCTTCGACAATGTCCGGGTGCCGAAGCGCAACCGGATCGGCGAGGAGGGCCAGGGCTTCACCTACCAGATGATCCAGTTCCAGGAGGAACGGCTGTGGGGCGCGGCAGCCTGCCTGAAGGCGCATGAATTCATCATCAACGAGACCATCGACTACACTCGCAACCGCAAGGCGTTCGGCGGCTCGATCCTCGACAACCAGGTGGTGCACTTCAAGCTCGCGGAGATGCAGACCGAGGTCGAGCTGCTGCGCTCGCTGATCTATCGTGCCGGTGAGGCGCTGGTGGCAGGCGAGGACGTTACCCGGCTCGCGACCATGGCCAAGCTGAAGGCCGGCCGGCTCGGCCGCGAGCTCACCGATGCCTGCCTGCAATATTGGGGCGGCATGGGTTTCACCAACGAGACGCCGGTCAGCCGCGCCTATCGCGACAGCCGCCTGACCTCGATCGGTGGCGGCGCCGACGAGGTGATGCTCATGGTATTGTGCAAGATGATGGGCACGCTGCCTGGCCTGAAGCAAAAGGGAAACGCCTGATGATCACGCTCTATCACTGCGACGCCGCGCGCTCGTTCCGTCCGCTGTGGATGCTCGAGGAGCTTGGGCTGCCCTATGAGCTGAAGATGCTGCCGTTCCCGCCGCGCGTGTTTGCCAAGGAATATCTCGGGATCAATCCGCTCGGCACCATCCCGTTCATGATCGATGGCGAGACCAGGATGACAGAGTCGTCAGGCATCTGCCATTACCTCGGCACCAAATACGGTCCGACGCCGCTGATCGTCGGCGTCGGCGAGCCGGCTTATGGCGCGTTCCTGAACTGGATGTATTTTTCCGACGCGACGCTGACCTTTCCGCAGACGCTGGTGCTCCGCTACAGCCAACTCGAACCGGAGGAGCGGCGAAACCCGCAAGTCTCGGGCGATTATGCAAAATGGTTCCTGGGCCGCCTGCGTGCAGTGGAAGCTGCTGCCGCGAAGTCGGAATTCCTCTGCGCGGAACGCTTCACGGCGGCCGACATTACGAACGGTTATGCGCTGCGGCTTGCCAGCAATATCGGCCTCGCCAAGGATTTCGGGCCGAATGTCGCGGCCTATTGGGCGCGGCTGCAGCAGCGCGAAGGTTACCAGCGCGCGGTGGCGGCGGAGCAAAAAGCCGGGCAGGAACAGAACGTTGCGCCGCGGGCGCGGCCGTAACTTCTCCGTCATTCCGGGGCGATGCGTCAGCATCGAACCCGGAATCTCGAGATTCCGGGCTCGCATCTTCGATGCGCCCCGGAATGACGACTCTTCGCATCGGTGACAGGCCTCGAATTTGCGTTATGGTAGCTCCGCCGCAGCGGCCTAAAGAGCCGCGCGAGGAGGAACCGCCATGGACGCGATCGTGGACGCGAAGTGCCAGAGCTCCAGCCAGCAATCCGGTCACCGGATGCTGATTACGCCGGAACGGGTGTTCTATGCCGGGCTGCTCGGACGCCCGCGCGAGCGCTGTCCCGGCGCATTCCACGTCTATGTCGCGATCCGCGACGGGCTGCATCTGTCGACCAGCGAAGGCCGCGAGTCGCAAGGCGAACTCGCGGTGACGATGCCGAACCTGCGCCACACCATCACCAGCGAATATCGCTCGGCGATCTGCGTCGCGATCGAGCCGGAAAGCGTGCCCGACGGTACGCTTGAGGCGGTCGCCCGCCGCCTGCAAGGACCGGACTCTCATCTGTTCGCCAATCGCATTCGCAACGCCTATGCGACGCTTGCCGAGATGCAGCATCGCGATGCGATTGCGAATACCGAGTTCGACACCATGTGCTTCGGCGACGCGCTGCCGCAGCGCGTGCTCGATCCGCGTGTCGTGCGCGCGATCGGCCGCATCGGGCAGTTCTCCGGCGAGCCGGTGACCGCGGCGGGCTGCGCCGCCGAGGCCGGGCTATCGCCCTCGCGCTTCCTGCATCTGTTCAAGGAGGAGACCGGAATCTCGTTCCGCTCCTTCCGCGCCTGGAAGCGCGCGCGGCATCTGCTGCACTTCGCCAACCAGGACATCAACCTCGCGCATCTCGCGCAGGATATCGGCTATCCCGACTCGACGCATTTCAGCCACTCGATTCGTCGCTTCTATGGCCTGAAGCCGCGCGCGATCTTCTCCGGCTCGCGGGATCTTGCGATCTATCGCACCGGACAGGCCGCGAGCGAGCGCGCGCTGACGTAGACTGTCGTCCCGGCGAAAGCCGGGACCCATACCGCGTGATCTATCGATGGCGTGGGCTGGCAGAGACCTTTTGAAACAATAATCGGCTGTGGTTATGGGTCCCGGCTTTCGCCGGGACGACACCTGGGATTCTCCTCCGCTACAAATTCGCGCCCTGGATCACCTCGCCGAACCGCAGCCAGCCGGGCCCTTCGATCCGTTGCAGCTGAAGCTGCTGCAGCGGGTGATGATTGGTCGGGCTGGTGTTGACGCGGATGCCGGGCAGCAGCGTCGGGACCTCGATGTCTTTCAGGTTGTTGGCCTGCGCCATGATGTTGTCGCGGCTGAAATTGCCCTTGCATTGCTCGAGCACGATCTTCAGCACCTGCGCCACCGTGTAGGCGTAGAGGTTGTAGCCCTCCTTCGGATTGCCGTCGGGGAAGTACTTCTCCATGAAGGCGAGGAAGTTCTTCACGCCGGGATCATTGGCCCAGGCCGGGTCGGCGACGTCCTTGACATAGGCCGACGAGATCGTGCCCTGCGACTTGTCGAGGCCGACAGGCGCAATGGTCGAGGAGATCGAGGCGGCGCCGCTGGCGATGAAGTGCATCGGCTTCCAGCCGAGCTCATAGATCTTGCGAATCGACTGCGCGCAGAACTTTGCCGTGGTGCCCGAGATCAGCACATCGGGATTGGCGCCGCGGAGCGCAACGATCTGGGAATCGATCGTGGGATCGGTGACCTCGTGCGAGGCCACGACGGCTGCGGTCGCGAACCGCTCGCCGAGCACGTCCTTGGCCCCGGCGACGAAATCCTTGCCGAGGTCGTCGTTCTGGTAGAGCACCGCGAACTTCGCGTTCTTGTTCTGGCTCAGCGCGTATTTGACGAACACCTGTGCCTCGGTCCGCGCGCTCGGTGCAAAGCCCATGGTCCAGGGATAGGTCTTGTAGTCGCCCCATTTGTCGCCGTTCACCGACAGGAACAGGTGCGGCACCTTGGCGGTGTTGATGTATTTGACGACCGACGAGTTCGGCGCGGTGCCGAGCATGTTGAACAGGAAGGCGACATTGTCGCTTTCGATCAGGCGGCGCACCTGCTCGACCGTCTTCGCCGGATTGAACGCGTCGTCGTAGTAGATGTATTTGATCTGTCGGCCGGCGATGCCGCCCTGCTCGTTCAGCATCTTGAAATAGGCTTCCTGGCAGCGCGCCTGCACGCCGAGCGCGGATACCGGGCCGCTCAGGGAGGTGGTGCTGCCGATCCTGATCTCGGTTGCGGTGACGCCGGGCGTGTCCTCGGCGAACGAAGGCCGGAGGCCTGCCATAGCGGCAAATCCCGCGCCTGCCGCGCCGGTCAGCCATGTGCGCCGGTTGATCGAGACCATGACGTTCTCCCCGTGATGCCGGCTTGTTGCGCCGCTTCTGCTTGGCAGCAAGGTTAGGCGTGACGCGGGCATCGCGTCTTGTGTTAACCGGCTGACGACGGATTGCGTCGTGAGCGCATCCACTTAGCCAGTCAACGCAAGATGGCGCGACGGCAAAGTTCTCATCATGGCAAAATCAGCAGCGCATGCGCGCTGCGAAAGCGGACAAGAGACCCATGAGCGACAAGGCCGTCATCACCTGCGCGCTGAACGGCGTGCTTACCGACCCGAAGCAGCACAACGTTCCGGTGACACCGGAACAGATGGCGCGCGAAGCCAGGGCCGCGTTCAACGCCGGCGCCAGCATCATGCACATCCACCTACGGCAGCAGGAGCCGAACAAGGGCCATCTGCCGTCATGGGAAGTCGGCGTCAGCAAGGAGATCCAGCAGGCGATCCGCGAGGCTTGTCCCGGCGTGATCATCAACCACACCACCGGCACCTCGGGCCCGAACTACCAGGGCGCGCTCGATTGCGTACGCGAGACTAGGCCCGAGATCGCGGCCTGCAATGCCGGCTCGCTGAATTATCTCAAGGTGAAGGCCGACAACACCTGGGCCTGGCCGCCCATGATGTTCGATAACGCGGTCGAGAAGGTGCAGGACTATCTCGACGTGATGAAGGCGGCCGGCACCATCCCCGAATTCGAGTGCTTCGATGTCGGTATCGTGCGCTGCGTCGGGATGTACCGGCAGACCGGGATGTATTCCGGCCCGCTCGAATACAATTTCGTCATGGGCGTCGCCTCGGGCATGCCGGCCGATCCGGAGCTGTTGCCGATCCTGTTGAAGCTGAAGGCGCCGGAGGCGCATTGGCAGGTCACCGCGATCGGCCGCGCCGAGATCTGGCGGCTGCACCAACGCGCCGCCGATCTCGGCGGCCATCTGCGCAGCGGGCTCGAGGATACGTTCTATCTCGGCGACGGCACCAAGGTGACGTCGAACGGGCAGCTCGTCGAAGGCCTCGCCGCCTGCGCGCGCCGCGCCGGCCGTGAGATCGCGAGCCCGGCGGAAGCGCGGCAGATTTTCGGGGTCAGGCACTAGGGCTACGCCAGCCGTCATTGCGAGCGAAGCGAAGCAATCCATCTTGCCGTTTGGAAAGTATGGATTGCTTCGTCGCTTCAGCGCAAAATTGCTTTGCAATTTTGTCGCGAGCTCTTCGCAATGACGGTTGAGAGGAGAACCAAGCATGGACAATCTCGCAGCAACCGGCGGTGTCACCGGGCCGGGCCGCATCGGGCGGGTCGCGATCGGCGATCTGCTGAAGCGCGCCGCGCGGCGGTTTCCGGATCGCATCGCGCTGACCGACGGCAGCAGGCAGATCACTTTCACCGAACTCGAGCGCGACGCCAATCGCTTCGCCAATCATCTGGTGCAGCGCGGGCTGAAGCCGGGCGAGAAGATCTCGACCATCTGCAACAACTCCGTCGAATTCGTCAAAGCGCTGTTCGGCATTCACCGCGCCGGCCTGGTCTGGGTGCCGATCAACACCATGCTCGGACCGTCCGATATGGATTACATCCTCGGCCATGCCGAGGTCCGCTTCGCCGTCATCGACGACGCCCTTCATGCCCAGGCCGACCGCCGCGCCGCGCTGGAAGCGCGCGGCATGGAGATGATCGCGATCGACCTGACCGGCAATGCCGGCAAGACCGGATTGCAGGAGTTCAACGCTCTGCTGGAGGGACAGTCCGATATCGAGCCTGACATCGAGATCAATGACCGCGACCTCGCGATGATCATCTATACGTCAGGCACGACCTCGCGGCCGAAGGGCGCGATGCATTGCCACCTCGCCGTTGTCATGGCCGTGACGAGCAATTGCATCGAGATGCAGCTCTCGCGCGATGACGGGATCACCGGACAGTTTCCGCTGTTCCACTGCGCCGGCCACGTGCTGCTGCTCAGCTATCTCTCGGTCGGCGGCCGCATGGCGCTGATGCGCGGCTTCGATCCGGTTGCCTGCATGGAGGCGATCGTCCGCGATAAGCTCACCGTGTTCGTCGGCCTGTCCTTGATGTACCAGGCGATCCTCGACCATCCGCGCCGGCGCGACTACGACCTGTCGGGCCTGCGCTGTTGCATCTACACCATGGCGCCGATGGGCAAGCCGCTGCTCGAGCGCGCCATGGCCGATCTCTGTCCGAACTTCGTGCTGTCCAGCGGGCAGACCGAGATGTATCCGGCGACGACGATGTCCCGCCCGGAGGTGCAGCTCGATCGCTTCGGCAATTACTGGGGCGAATCGCTGATCGTCAACGAAACCGCGATCATGGACGACAATGGCAACCTGCTGCCGCGCGGCGAGATCGGCGAGCTTGTGCATCGCGGCCCCAATGTGATGATGGGCTACTACAAGGACCCCAAATCGACCGAGGAGGCGCGCAAGTTCGGCTGGCACCATACCGGCGATCTTGCCCTGATCGACGGCAATGGCGAGGTGCTGTTCCTCGACCGCAAGAAGGATATGATCAAGTCGGGCGGCGAGAACGTTGCCTCCGTCAAGATCGAGGAGACGTTGCTGGCGCACCCCGCCGTGCAGAATGCCGCCGTGGTCGGCCTGCCGCATCCGCAATGGGGCGAGGCGGTCTCCGCCTTCGTCAAGTTGAAACCCGGCGCGTTGGCTGACGAGGCCGGCATCGAGGCGCATTGCAGAAAGCACCTCGGCGGCTTCCAGGTGCCGAAGCTGGTGCGTATCCTCGAGGAGATGCCGATGACCGCGACCGGCAAGCTGCGCAAGGTCGAGCTGCGGCAGCAATACAGTGGGCATTTTGTGGAGCGCGCCTAGTGGCCATCATCGAGAACACGATTTCCACCGGCAGCGCCGCCTTCCAGGGCAATCGCGACGGCATGCTGGCGCTGATCGCCCGGATGCGGGGGCTAGAGGAGCGGACGCGTGCGGCGTCGGCCGCGGCGAAGGACCGCTTCCACAAGCGCGGCCAGCTGTTGCCGCGCGAGCGCGTCGCTCTGGTGCTCGATCCCGGCTCGTCCTTCCTCGAACTGTCGACGCTCGCCGGCTACATGTTCGACGTAGCGGATGCGGACAAGAGCGTGCCCGGCGGCGGACTGGTCGCGGGCATCGGCTTCGTCTCCGGCATCCGCTGCATGGTCAGCGCCAATGATGCCGGCATCGACGCGGGTGCATTGCAGCCTTACGGCCTCGACAAGACGCTGCGGGTGCAGGAACTCGCGCTGGAGAACAAGTTGCCCTATGTGCAGCTGGTCGAGAGCGCTGGCGCCAACCTGCTGCGCTACCGTGTCGAGGACTTCGTCCGTGGCGGCAACATTTTTCGCAATCTGGCGCGGCTGTCGGCGGCGGGGCTTCCCGTCGTCACCGTCACCCACGGCTCCTCGACCGCGGGCGGCGCCTACCAGACGGGCCTGTCCGACTACATCGTGATGGTGCGCGGCCGCACCCGCGCCTTCCTCGCCGGGCCGCCTCTGCTCAAGGCCGCCACCGGCGAGATCGCGACCGAGGAGGAGCTCGGCGGCGCCGAGATGCACACCTCGATTTCGGGCCTTGGCGATTATCTCGCCGAGGACGACCGCGACGCACTGCGTATCGCGCGCGACATCATGGCCAAGCTGCCTTGGGATCGGCTGGCCCCCGAACCGGCCGCGTTCAAGCCACCACGTTACGACGCCGAGGAACTGCTCGGAATCATGCCGATGGACCACAAGCGCCCTGTCGACATGCGCCAGGCAATCGCGCGCTTCATCGACGATTCCGACTTCACCGAGTTCGGCGCCAATTACGGCCCGGCGACGGTCTGCGGCCACGCGCGCATCGAGGGGCAGGCGATCGGCATCATCACCAATAATGGCCCGCTCGATGTGCCCGGAGCCAACAAGGCGACGCATTTCATCCAGGCCTGCTGCCAGTCGCGTACGCCGATCCTCTACATGAACAACACCACCGGCTACATGGTGGGCCGGGCCTATGAAGAGGCCGGCATGATCAAGCACGGTTCGAAGATGATCCAGGCGGTGACCTCGGCGACGGTGCCGCAGATCACGCTGTATTGCGGCGCCTCGTTCGGCGCCGGCAATTACGGCATGTGCGGCCGTGGTTTCCACCCGCGCTTCTGCTTCTCCTGGCCCAACGCCAAGACCGCCGTGATGGGCGGCGAGCAGGCCGCCGAAACCATGGCGATCGTCACCGAAGCCGCGGCGGCGCGGCGCGGCAAGCCGATCGAGAAGGAGAAACTGGACGCGATGAAGGCGCAGATCACCGGGGTGTTCGACAGCCAGATGGACGTGTTCTCGACCAGCGCCCGGGTGCTCGACGACGGCGTGATCGATCCGCGCGACACGCGGACGGTGCTGTCAGAGGTGCTTTCGATCTGCCGCGAGGCCGAGGCCCGCAGCCCGCAGCGCATGCAGTTCTCGGTGGCGCGGCCATGAGCGGGGCAATCGTGAAGCGGACGCCGTTCTTCAAGATCCTGATCGCCAACCGCGGCGAGATCGCGCTGCGCATCATGCGATCCGCACGGCGGCTCGGCCATGGCGTCGTCGCGGTCTATTCGGACGCCGACCGCGATGCGCTGCATGTGCGCGAGGCCGACCAGGCGGTGCGGATCGGCGAGGCGCTGCCGGCGCAATCCTATCTGAAGATCGACGCGATCATCGCCGCCGCCAAGGCGAGCGGCGCCGGCGCGGTGCATCCCGGCTATGGTTTCCTCGCCGAGAACGAGGATTTTGCGCAGGCCTGCCGCGATGCGGGTCTGGTGTTCATCGGTCCGTCGCCGGAAGCGATCCTTGCGATGGGCAACAAGGCCGGCGCCAAGGAGATCATGCAGCGGGCCGGCGTGCCTTGCGTGCCCGGCTATCAGGGTGCCGACCAGAGCGATGCCGTGATGCTGGCGGAAGCCAGGGCCATTGGTTTTCCGGTCATGATCAAGGCGGTCGCCGGTGGCGGCGGCCGCGGCATGCGGCTGGTCACCGATGCGGCGGCATTTCCCGACGCGCTGCGCAGTGCGCGGTCGGAGGCGCAGGGTGCGTTCGGCGATCCGACCGTCATTCTGGAGCGCGCGATCGTCAATCCCCGCCACATCGAGATCCAGGTGTTCGGCGACCGCCATGGCAACGCCATCCATCTCGGCGAGCGCGATTGCTCGGTGCAGCGGCGGCACCAGAAGCTGGTCGAGGAGGCGCCGTCGCCGGCGGTGACGCCGGAGCTGCGCGCTCGGATGGGCGCGGTCGCGGTGCAGGCGGTCAAGGCGATCGGCTACGAGGGTGCGGGCACGCTGGAATTCCTGCTCGATCGCGCCGGCAATTTCTACTTCATGGAGATGAACACGCGGCTGCAGGTCGAGCATCCCGTCACCGAGGCGATCACCGGGCTCGATCTGGTCGAATTGCAGCTGCGCGTCGCCAGTGGTGCGCCGCTCGGCTTGACCCAGGAGGACGTCAAGTTCTCCGGCCATGCCATCGAGGTCCGGCTCTGTTCGGAGGATGCCGCGCACGATTTCATGCCGCAATCCGGCACGATGGCGCGGTGGCAGATGCCAGATGGTATCCGCGTCGAGCATGCGCTGCAGTCCGGCTCGGAGATCCCGCCGTTCTATGATTCGATGATCGCCAAGGTCATCAGCCACGGCGCGACCCGCGACGAGGCGCGCGGCAAGCTGATCTGTGCCCTGGAGCAGGTCACGGCCTTCGGCGTCACCACCAATCAGGGCTTCCTGATCGATTGCCTGCGCCATCCGGTCTTTGCCAGGGGCGAGGCGACCACGGCCTTCATCGGCGACAACCGCGAAGCGCTCCTCGCGGTCCGGCCCGATCGCGGCAGCGATATCGCGCTTGCGGCGCTGCTGCTCTACGTGACCCATCCGCACGCGCCGCCATGGCAGCGCGGCCGATCGCTCGCAGCGACATTCCCGCTCGGCCTGCGGATCGATTTCGGCCACGGCGTGCAGGAGATCGAGATCGTCCGCGAACGCGACGGCAGCTACCTCGCGACCCGCAACGGCGATCGCTTCAGCTTCGTGATCGACGAGCTCAGTCAGAACGGCATCCGCTTCCACCACGATGGGGTGATGGAGCATTCCAGATTCCTGCGCGATGGCGATCGGCTCTATATCCTGCACCGTGGCGTCACGCTGTCGGCGCGCGACCTCACACTGGCGCCGCCGGAAAGCGCGACGGCGGCCGGCGGCGACGGCAAGGTCCGCGCCGCCATGAACGGTCGGGTCGTCGCGGTGCTGGTGAAGCCGGGCGACAAGGTCGCGGCCGGCCAGCCGGTGATGACGCTGGAGGCGATGAAGATGGAGCACGTCCACACCGCCGGCGTCGCGGGCACGGTGTCGTCGATCGATGTCGCCGAGGGCGAGCAGGTGACGACGGGGAAGATCGTGGTGGAGATCGAGGCGGCGGCATAAAGACTGTCGTCCCGGCGAAGGCCGGGACCCATAACCACCGCTGTATGTTGTTGGAGCAAGCTGTGGCCCCAGTTTGGCAAATCAACGGGCATTCGGGGTAATGGGTCCCGGCCTTCGCCGGGACGACACTAATTTATGGGGCCGCTTGCCCCATGCCGTCATTCAGCCAGCAGGCGACCTGATGCGCCAAGCCGGCCGCCTGAAGCACCGGGCGTTCGGTCTTGCAGCGATCCATCGCGTAGCGGCAGCGGGTGTGGAATGCGCAGCCTGACGGTGGATTGATCGGGCTCGGGACATCGCCGTCGATCAGCGGCGCGGTTCGCTTGGCCTTGGGGTCGGCGATCGGCACCGAGGCGAGCAGCGCCTGCGTGTAGGGGTGGCGCGGATTGGCGAACAGCTCGTGCTTGTCGGCGATCTCGACAATGCGGCCGAGATACATCACCGCGACGCGGTGGCTGATATGCGCGACAACAGCGAGATCGTGCGCGATGAACAGATAGGAGAAGTTCTGCTGGCGCTGCAGGTCGATCAGCAGATTGATCACCTGCGCCTGGATCGAGACGTCGAGCGCGGAGACCGGCTCGTCGCAGACGATCAGCCGCGGCCCGAGCGACAGCGCGCGCGCGATGCAGATGCGCTGGCGCTGGCCGCCGGAGAACTGGTGCGGGAAATTCTTCATCTGGTCGGGCCGCAGACCGACCTGCTGGAACAGTTCCGCGACACGCTCCTGCTTCTTCGCGCCGGTCGCAAGGTCATGCACGGTGAGGGGCTCGCCGACGATGTCGCCGGCCGTCATGCGCGGGTTGAGCGAGGCGAACGGATCCTGGAACACGATCTGCATCGAGCGCCGGTATGGCCGCAGCGCCGTCTTGCTGAGCGGCGCGATGTCCTCGCCATCCAGCTTGATGGCGCCGCTGGTCGGCTCGACCAGCCGTAGCACGGTGCGTGCCACCGTCGACTTGCCGCAGCCGGATTCGCCGACCAGCCCGAGCGTCTCGCCGGTGCCGAGCGCGAAACTGATGCCGTCGACCGCATGCACGGTGCCGACCTGGCGGCGCAGCACACCGCCGCGCACCGCGTAGTGCTTGACGAGGTCGGTCACCTCGAGGAGCGGGCGCTGTTCGGTCATGACGCCTCCGCAATCTCGCCGGCGCGCCAGCACGCGGCCCAGTGATTGCTCTTGATCTCGTCGAGCGGCGGATATTCCTGACGGCAGCGGTCGACCGCCAGCTTGCAACGCGGCGCGAAGGCGCAGCCGGGCGGCAGCTTGGTCAGCGACGGCACCATGCCGGGGATTTCGGTCAGCCGCGCATCGGTCTTCGCGCCGAACGCGATCACCGCCGGCATCGACGCCATCAGCCCGCGCGTGTAGGGATGCAGCGGCGTCTCGAACAAAGCTTCGACCGTCGCCTCCTCGACCTTCTTGCCGGCATACATCACGATCACGCGCTGCGCGGTTTGCGCGACGACGCCGAGGTCGTGGGTGATCAGGATCAGCCCGGTGCCGAGCCGCTTTTGCAGATCGACGATCAGTGCCAGGATCTGCGCCTGGATGGTGACGTCGAGCGCCGTGGTCGGTTCGTCCGCGATCAGGAGCGCCGGCCGGCACGCCAGCGCCATCGCGATCATGGCGCGCTGGCGCATGCCGCCGGAGAGCTGATGCGGATATTCCTGCGCGCGGCGCTCCGGCTCCGGGATGCGCACCAGCCGCAGCATGTCGACGGCCTGCTTCCAGGCCTCCTTGCTGCTCACCTTCTGGTGCAGCCGCACCGCCTCGATGATCTGGTCGCCGATCCGCATCACCGGATTGAGCGAGGTCATCGGCTCCTGGAAGATCATCGAGATGCGGTTGCCCCTGATGTCGCGCATCGCGGCATCGTCGAGCTTCAACAGATCAGTGCCCTCGAGCGTCACCGAGCCGCCGACGATTCGGCCGGGCGGATCGGGCACCAGCCGCATGATCGACAGCGCGCTGACGCTCTTGCCGCAGCCGGATTCGCCGACGATCGCCAGCGTCTCGCCGCGACGGACCGAGAACGAGACGTCGTCGACCGCGCGGAACAGGCCGGAGTTGGTGAAGAACACCGTCTGCAGGTTCTTCACGTCGAGAATTGTATCGAGCGTCTTGGCCTCGCTCATCAGCCGCGCTGCCTCGGATCGAGAATGTCGCGCAACGCGTCGCCGAACAGGTTGGTGCCGAACACCGCGAGGCTGATCGCAATGCCGGGGAAGATCACCAGCCATGGCGCGGTGCGGACATATTCGGCGGCGGATTCGGACAGCATGCGACCCCAGGACGGATAAGGCTCGGGGATGCCGAGGCCAAGGAACGACAGCGACGCTTCGGTCAGGATGGTCGAGCCGAGCTGCGCGGTCGCGAGCACGATCAGCGGCGCGATGGTGTTGGGCAGCACGTGGCGCAGCGCAATCCGCGTCTCGCTCATGCCGATCGATTTGGCGGCCTCGACGAACGGCTGCTCGCGCAACGCCAGTGTGTTGGCGCGGATCACGCGCGCGACCGTCGGGATCAGGGGAATTGCGATCGCCAGGATCACGTTCGGCAGGGAGGGACCGAGCGCCGCGGTCATCACGAGTGCGAGCACCAAGAGCGGCAGCGACTGCAGGATGTCGGTCACCCGCTGGAACACGAGGTCGACCCAGCCGGAGAGATAGCCGGAGGCAAGGCCCACGATCACGCCGAGCGTGGCGCCGAGCGTCGTCGAGCCGATGCCGACCGCAAGCGAGATCCGGGCGCCATGGATGATGCGGCTCCAGACGTCGCGGCCGAAGGAGTCGGTGCCGAACCAATGCAGCGCGGACGGCGCAGCCAGCCGGTGCGCGGAATCGACGCTGAGCGGATCGTAGCGGCTGATGACGTTAGCGAAGATCGCGGTCAGCACGAACAGCAGCATGATGACGAGGCCCACCGTGCCGAGCACGTGGCGTTGCGCGAGGAACGCGAACCGTCCCCAGCCGCCGGTGGCGTTGGCCCCGGCACGTCGCAATTCGCTGTCGAAATTGATCGTTGCCACGCGCTCAGTCTCCAAACCGGATACGCGGGTCGATTGCTGCGTAGAGCATGTCGACGATGAAGTTCACGACCACCACCACGACGGCGATGAACATCACGAGGTTCTGCACGATCGGATAGTCGCGCCAGCGCAGCGCCTCGACCAGGAAGCGGGCGATGCCGGGGATGTTGAACACGGTCTCGGTGACGATCAGGCCGCCGATCAGGAACGCGGCCTCGATGCCGATCACGGTGATGACCGGCAGCACCGCGTTCTTCAGCGCGTGGTGATAGTTCACGGAGGCTTCGGAGGCGCCCTTGGCGCGCGCCGTGCGGATATAGTCCTGGCGCAGGATCTCCAGCATCGACGAGCGGGTGATGCGCATGGTGAGCGCCGCGCTGCGAAAGCCGACCGCCATCGCCGGCACGGCATAGATGGTCAGCGCCTCGAGCCAGGTTTTCGGGTTCGGATTGAAGATCGGCATGGTGCCGAACAGCGAGACCGAGGCCATCAAAATCAGCAGGCCGAGCCAGAATGACGGCAGCGACAGGCCGCTGAGGCTGACGACGCGCAGCGCATAATCGAGCCGTGAGCCCTGGTGGACGGCGCTGATGACACCGAGCGGAATGCCGATCGAGGCGGAGAACAATAGCGCCAGTCCGGCAAGCCGCGCCGTGATCGGAATCCGCGGCAGGATTTCCTCCAGCGCCGGCTTTTCCGAGACGTAGGAATAGCCGAGATCGCCGTGCAGCAGGCCGCCGATCCAGTGCAGATACTGGATCACGATCGGCTGGCTCAGGCCGAGCTCGCGCTCGAGATTGGCCTTGTCTGCGGGATCGACGAAGCCCGCGGCGTCGAACAGGATGTCGACGATGTTGCCGGGAACGACGCGCAGCAGCACGAAGATGATGACCGAGATCCCGAACAGGGTCACCAGCATCAGGAACAGCCGTCGCACGATATAGGCAAACACCCTGGCTCTCTCCCTGATCTCGCTTGTGTCTTGTCTTGCGACGCGTTTCTTGACGCGAACCGGTATTCACTTCGCTCGAAAACGCTACGCCTACTTGTCCAGCCAAACGTCTTCGTAACGATAGCCGTTATAGGAGCTGTTGGACATGATCGTGACATTCTTCACGTAAGGCTGCCAGCAGGTGCCGGTGCGGGCATGGAAGATGATCGGACGCGCGACGTCTTCCTGCAGCTTCTTGTCGATCTCCCAGACCAGCTTCTTGCGCTTGTCGGTGTTGGTCTCTTCCGACTGCTGGTCGAACAGCTTCTCGATCTCCTTGTTGCAATAATTGGTGTAGTTCCGCTCCGAGCCGCAGGCATAGTTCTCGTAGAACGACTGGTCGGGCTCGTCGACGGCATTGCCGGTGAGGTTGAGGCCGAGCGAGTAGTCCTTGCGGGCGATCTTCGGGAACCATTGCGCGGTGTCGACGACGTCGAGCTCGGCGTCGATGTAGATGCTCTTGATCTGGTCGATCAAAATGATCGCGGGATCGCGATAGACCGCGATGTTGCGTGTCGAGACCTTGATCTGCAGGTGCTTGTCTGGGCCGTAGCCCGCCTTCTGCATCAGCTTGCGGGCTTCCTCGCGGTTCTTCTCGATGTCGGGACCGTAGCCGGGGATCTGCTCCAGCATGTCCTTCGGCATCGCCCACAGCCCGTCCGGTGCCGGCTCCATGGTACCGCCGATGTCACCCTGGCCCTCGAACATGATCTGGATGAACGCCTTGCGGTCGAGCGCCAGCGCTAGCGCGCGGCGGATGTCGAGATTGTCGAACGGCGGCGCGGTCGAATTGATGATGATGTTGGTGGAGACGTTGTTCGGTTCCACCACGCAGACCGCATTGGGCGCCTGCGACTTGACGTCCTTGAGCAGCGGGATCGAGACCTCGGTCGGGAACGTCATATCGAACTTGCCGGAGACGAAGCCGAGGATCGCGGTCGAGCGGTTCGGGATGATGGTGAACTCGATACCGTCAAGATAAGGCAGGCCCTTCTTGAAGTAATCCGGGTTCTTGGTGAGCTTGATCGATTCGTTGGCCTTGAACTCGACGAACTTGAACGGGCCGGTGCCGACCGGCTTGGTGCGCATCTCGGCGGGCGACACATGGCAGGGATAGACCGGCGAATAGCCCGAGGCGAGCAGCGACAGCAGGGCGGGCTGCGGCCGCTTCAGCTTGAACGACGCCTCATAGTCGCCGTTGGTCGTGACCTCTTCGACTTGCTCGTACCAGGACTTGCGCGGGTTCTGCCGGAACTTCTGCTGCGACTTGCCCATCAGCATGTCGAAGGTGCATTTGACGTCGGCCGCGGTGAACGGCTTGCCGTCGTGCCATTTCACGTCATTGCGCAGCTTGAAGGTCAGCGTCTTGTTGTCGCCGCTCCAGGCCCAGCTTTCCGCAAGCTCGGGCCGGATCGTGCTGGCGCTGTTCTGGGCGATGTGCTGGTCGAAGATGACGAGATTGTTGAAGATCGGCATGAACGGAACGTTCAGCGAATAGGTCGCGCCCTCGTGGATCGAGGCGCTGCCCGGACTGTCGCGGTGATAGATCCTGAAGATGCCGCCCGGTTTCGGCTCGGCTGCGCGTGAAACGTCGCTGATGATCAGCACAGACAACAACACCGCGACGGCCAGCGCTTGCACGCTCCGCATGGTCCCCTCCCACATTTCGGTCTCAATGGCCGATTGGCATCGACGATACCACGGTGAGGCTGTCGGGCAACCAGCGAGGATCGCGCGGGGATTGGCAATTCGGATGACCCCACAACATTAAAATTTCCGCGGATCGGGAATAATGGCTGTGATAGCGGGGAACCCGGGTTGTTTTGCTATGCAGCGGCGAAACTCCGTTTGAATTCGGTTGCCGCCACTGACGCGTGCGGTGTGAAATGATTCGCAATCAGCGACAGTTTGTCGCCGACGTTTCGCACGTTATCTTGTCCCGTCATCCTGAGGTGCGAGCGGAGCGAGCCTCGAAGGATGCACGGCCCGGCCGGTGGCCGTCGATCCTTCGAGACGCGCGCAAGAGCGCGCTCCTCAGGATGACGGTACGACAGGCGCAGCAGCGCCTCACTCCGCCGCCTGCGGCGAGGACAGGTGCATGTTGGCGACGCCATCGGCCTCGGTCGCCGAGATCGTGGTGCGAATCATCAGGCGGCCCTCATGCGCCGGCCAGGGGCGGCCGCGATGCATGGTGGCGCGGTTGTCCCACATCACGACGTCGCCCTGCTTCCATTGGTGCAGATAGCTGACGCCGGCCGCGGTCGCGGCTTCGGTCAATTGCTCGATCAGCGCCTTGCCGGCCTCGGCATCCATGCCCTCGACGCCATAGGCATGGGAGGCGAGATACAGCGCGCCACGGCCGTTGACGGGATTGCGCCAGACCATGCGCCAGCACACCGGGGGCAGCGCGTCGACTTCATCCGACGTTGCAAGGCCGGTGGCCACCTTGCTGCGCGAATGCGCGTAGGAGTGCCAGGCGAACGCGTTCTCCAGCCGCTTCGCCGTGTCCTTGTCGAGCCGCTCGAAGGCAAGCCGCATCGAGACGAATTCGGTCTCGCCGCCATGCTCCGGGATGATGCGGGCGGACAGGATCGAGGTCAGCGCCGGCACCCGCTTGAAGGAGGAATCGGTGTGCCAGAGCTGGTTGGCCCTGGCGCGCAGCTGCTGCCGGTGATCGGATGGAACCACCTTGCCGTCGGGCCCGAAGGTCGAGAGGATCACGAAATGCGAGCCGGTGCCCATCGAGCCGACCTTGGTCACCTCGGGCGGACCGAACCGGCGCGAGAAGGCGAGCTGGATGTCGTCGCTGACCTCCTGGCCGCGGAACACCAGCACCGAATGTTCCTCGAACGCCGCGCGCACCGCCGCATAGGCGGCATCGCTGGCGGCAACGTCTGACAGCGTGACGCCGCGCAGCTCGGCACCGAATCCCGGACGCAGTGGGATCACTTCCATCGCAAGTCCTCCCTTTTCTTTGTTGTTGAGGCGAGGTTAGGGGAAAAGCCCGCGATCGGCAACGCGGCCCGCGGCGCCTCAGCCCATTGCGATCAGATTGTGCCGCGTGCGCCGGTCCGCGACCTCGATGCGATGTGTGACGAAGGCGAACAGCGCCCAGCTGGAATGGAAGGCGACACCGGCCAGAATCACGATGGTTCCGGGAATCGGACCGATCGAAGCGCGGTCCAAGATCGCGCTCATCGTGGTCAGCGGCAGCGGGTGGATCGCCAGCTTGCCGTAATAGGCGATGGCCTGGATCGCGAAGATCCAGCCATAAGTCCGTCGCAGGCGCCGGCCGATCGCTCTGACATAGCTGATGTGATAGCTGGGGCGGCGGTAGTCGTTGGCGAGCAGGTCGGTCCAGGCCGCATTCGGCGACAGCCCCTCGCCGCGGATCATCGGTGCGTAGAAATCGGTTTCGAGCAACCGCGCCCGGGCGCGCCAGACGTTGAAATAGCGATAGCGCCGCGCCTCGAATAGCAGGAATACGGTCACCAGCAGTCCGACCAGGACCATCGGCAAGGGCGAGGCTTCCGCACTGCTGTAGGTCGCCGACAGCGCGATCCCGGTCGTGACCACCGCCCAGTTGGTCGAGCTGTCGAGACGGGTGCGCCAGACCGTGCTGCGATAGACCTCGCCACGATAGAGATGGGCGAGTGCACCGATCTCGGCGGCAGTGAATTCGAGCCTTCCGGCCTGCACCGGCTCCGGCTCGCGCGGCTGGGGCGATGGCATGGCGGCCTCCGGCGAAGCTGGCTTGCGATCCCGGAGCATAGCGCGAAATCCGCGCGACCGGCGAGTCCGTTGCGTCCGCCGGCTTGGATTGGCAGCATCAGTCCGGATGCCGCTCACACGATCCGCGAGGTCTTGTTGCCCCAATAGCGGTCACGCAGCAGGCGCTTGTAGAGTTTGCCGGTCGGCAGCCGCGGCAGCTCGGCCTCGAAATCCACCGAGCGCGGCACCTTCTGGCGCGACAGCGCGCTGGCGCAGAACGCGATCAGTTCCTCGGCGAGCTCCGGCCCCGGCGCGATGCCGTCGACCGGCTGCACCACCGCCTTCACCTCCTCGCCGAGATCGACATTGGGCACGCCGAACACCGCGGCGTCGGCGACCTTGGGGTGGGTGATCAGGAGGTTCTCGCATTCCTGCGGATAGATGTTCACGCCGCCGGAGATGATCATGAAGGTGGCGCGGTCGGTGAGATAAAGGAAGTTATCGTCGTCGACATAGCCGACGTCGCCGACCGTGCTCATGCTGCCGTCCGCCGAGCGCCCCTCGCTGGTCTTGGCGGGGTCGTTGAAATATTCGAATGGCGTGGCGGTCTTGAACCACACGGTGCCCGGCGTTCCCTTGGGGCAGGGCTGCATGTTCTCGTCAAGGATATGCAGATCGCCGAGCAGGACCCTGCCGACGGTGCCGCGATGCGCGAGCCACTCCTCGCTGTTGCAGGCGGTGAAGCCGAGCCCCTCGGTGGCGCCGTAATATTCGTGGATGATGGGACCCCACCATTTGATCATGTCGTCCTTGACCAGCGCCGGGCAGGGCGCGGCGGCATGGATCGCGATCTCGAGGGTCGACAGATCGTAGCGGGCGCGAACCTCCTCGGGCAATTTCAGCAGACGCGAGAACATGGTCGGCACCAGCTGGCTGTGGGTGATGCCCCATTTCTCGACCAGCTGCAGATAACGCTCCGGATCGAAGCTCTCCATGATGACGACCGTGCCGCCCATCCGGATGGTGAGATTGACCGCGGCTTGCGGCGCCGAGTGGTAGAGCGGCGCCGGCGAGAGGTAGACCATGCCCTCGCGGTAGTGCCAGAGCCTGGTCAGGAAATCGAACAGCGGCAGGTTCTGCGACGGCGGCTGCTCCGGCAGCGGCCGCACGATGCCCTTGGGCCGGCCGGTCGTGCCGGAGGAATACAGCATCGCGGTGCCGGCATATTCGTCCGCGATCGGCGTTGACGGCAGGTCCGCGGTGGCCTGTTGCAGCCCGACAACGCGATCGCTCTCGCTTTCGCCGTCGACCACGATGCAGAGTTCGACCTGCGGACACTCCTTCAGCGCCTCGCGCGCGATGTCGAGCTTCAGCCTCGAGGTGATCAGGATCCGCGACTGGCTGTTGGTCAGGATGTAGGCGAGCTCGCCCGCGGTGAGGTAGGAGTTGACGCAGGTGAAGTAGAGCCCGGCGCGCTCGCCGGCGCCGCAGGCCTCGAGGTAGCGGTTGTTGTTCTCCATGAAGATCGAATAATGGTCGAGCCGCCGCAGCCCCTGTTTGCGGAACAGATGCGCGAGCCGGTTGGAGCGTGCCTCGAGCTCACGATAGGTGACGGTCTCGCCGGTCCCGGCCATGATGAAGGCGGGTTGCAGCGGGCGCAGGTAAGCATGCTTGCCGGTGTACATCGAACGTCACATCCCCCTTTATCGTGATCTAGATTCTTGTTTTGACGCGTTTTCTTCACGCGAACCGGTACCCACTTCGCTCGAAAACGCTCTATGCAGCCATCTCCAGAATCTCGCGAACTTGGGATGGATCGTCGATCTTGCGCGGATTGCGCGGCACCCAGGGCGTTCGCATCGCTTGCGTTGCGATGCGGTCGAAATGCTCGGGGCCGACGCGCACCTCGTGCAGGCTGCGCGGCATGCCGAGGTCGTGGATGAAGCGGTCGAGCACGTCGCCGGCGTCCGCGCCCGCATGCCCCATTGCGGCCGCGACCAGCGCCTGCCGGTCGGCATTGTCGCGCTTGTTCCAGCGCATCACCGCGGGCAGCATCACGCACGAGGTGTAGCCGTGCGGCACGTCGAACTCGGCGCCGAGGACGTAGCCGATGCCGTGGCTCGCACCCATCGGCACGCCCGAGGCGAGCGGGCCGGTGGAGAGCCAGGTGCCGATCTGGCAATCCATCCGCGCCGAAATATCCTTCGGGTTGGCTTTCACCCGCGGCAGGCCGGCCGCCAGCATCTCGAGCCCTTTCAGCGCCTGCGCGTCGCCGTAAGGATGCGCCTCGCGCGAGCAGATGCCTTCGACGCAATGATCGACGGCACGGATGCCGGTCGACAGGAACAGCCATTCCGGCGTGTGCACCGACAGTTCCGGATCGAGGATGGTGGCGCGCGGCATCACCAGCGGATGGCGCAGCATCTCCTTCTGCCGCTTGGCCTCGTTGGTGACGCCGGCGATCGACGAGAACTCGCCGCCGGCGATGGTGGTCGGCACGCTGATCTGGCGCACGGTCGGCGGATTCATCGCGGGCGAGACGCCGCCATGGGTGCGGATCGTCTCGATGCCGTCGGACGTCGTGACGTTGTTGGCGAGGCAAAGCTGCACCGCCTTGGCGCCGTCGGTGATCGAGCCGCCGCCGATCGTGACGATCAAATCCGCTTTCGCGCCGCGCGCCTGCTCCGCCGCCGCGATCACCGCGGCGCGGGGCGTATGCGCCGGCATCTTGTCGAACGTGCCGACGCAGCGGCGCCCAAGCGCCGCGCGGACCTTCTCGATCTCGTCGGTCTCGCGGTTCAGCGTGCCCGACACCATCAGAAAGGCGCGCTCGGCGCCAATCCGGTCCAACTGCTCGACGATGGCCTCACGCGCGGGCCGCCCGAACACGACCTCGTCCATGGCGCCGAATACGACACGGCCTCGATGCACGCGCCTGTCCTCCCTCAACACGGTCCGCCTTGCTGGCGGCGCTTTGCCGGGAGGTTAGCGGAGGAAGGCGGGGCCGTCATCAGGGTCCTGCCGGTGGTTTGATACGGTCGCGCCGCCCATTCCGCTGTCGTCCCTGCGAAAGCAGGCAACTGTTATGTTGGTTTGGTCTGCAGGTAGGGCTTTCGGTCTCGCATCATGGCATTGAGGACCGTCAGCAGCTT